>CAVODA010000013.1:0-14023 GCA_963694265.1 Dehalococcoidia bacterium | reverse complement strand
GGCCAATCTCGGCAAGTTGCTCCAGGTTCATGGCCCGCATCAGGGCGCCGCTAGCGTAGGTTGGCACCCGTTTGCGGTAGCCGCCCAATAGGGAACTCACCGACTGGTTTAAGGCCTTGCCTTTGATGTCCCACAGTGCCATGTCCACAGCGGCCATTGCCAGGGTCAGCAGTCCGCCGGGGCCGGAACCACCGGTCTTGGCCCGTAGGTCTTGCATCACCGATTCGATCTGCATTGGGTCCTGACCTTCAGCTATCCCACAGAGCGCTTCCACGACGCTGGCCAGCGCGGGGGCTAGAGGGCTGACTCCCTGACCAGGAGCAAAGGTCACGCCGATGCCTTCAATGCCCTCATCGGTCATCATCTTGAGGGTGACAAAGGCCCGCATTCCGCCGGCTTTGGGCTGCACATTCACCAATTGCTCGTCCGCTGGTGCGTGCAACATTATTACTTCAGATTTTGTTATCCTCATGCTCTTCCTTATGGTCAAAATATGACCGTGAAATCTGCCGTTCAGGACACATTGTTATCAATTTGTGACCGTAAAGTCTGCCGTTCAGGACACATTAGAGGCCAGATTCTAACATAACCTAGATTCAATTTTGGCCATCTGGCGATTAGTGTATTGACAGAGAGAATTGGCTGGGCTACAATACTCAACGAGCTATAGTATTAAAGCAGGTTTAGTATTCCTGAATTAGTATTATCGCCGCCGGCAAATCTCGAGAAGGCACCATAAGGCAAGGCGAAATAGAATGACCAGCATGAAATTAGAATCCAAAGCAACAGTGATGCAGACCGAGGCCTACTGGGAAAACCTGGTGAAGCGCAGTCTGTGCCGATTCTTGCTCCTGGCCCAATTGGCCAAGGGCCCGGTCCACGGCTACGGTATCAACCAGGCCATCAAGGAAGCCTGCCAAGGCTGCTGCGAACCCACAGAGGCCATGGTTTACTCAACCATGAAAGAACTGCAGGACGGCGGCTACGTTGACTGCCGCATGGAAGAGCACCAGGGCCGCCAACGCCGCGTGTGTTGGCTAACGGACTCCGGTAATGAAGCCTTCAGGGCTGCCGCCCGAGTCTGGAGGCATATGCTTCCGACCGTCGAAGACTGTATTGAAAGGGCCTTAGGCGACCCAGAAAAATAGAAGATTGCCTAGACATGCCATTAAGCGAAGACAAGTAGAAACCCGATAGTTTTGATATTAAAAAGCCAGGGAGGACCATAAGATGGCCACCGATCAAGAGAAGATAAAAGACCTAGTCAAAGAACGTTACGGTGCACGGGCAGAGCGGGTGATCAACCTTACTCCGGCCGAACTTGACCACGACCACGACGGGGGCTGTGGCTGTTCCACCGACACTGCATGTTGTGGGGCTGCGGACAATGACCACGCCATGGCGCTCTATACGGATGGCCAACTGGCTGGCCTGCCAGCCGAGTCCGTGGCAGCCTCTGCTGGCTGCGGCAACCCCACAGCTTTAGCCGGACTGCAAGCCGGTGAGCGGGTGCTCGACTTGGGTTCAGGCGGCGGCATCGACTGCTTCCTGGCCTCCCAGCAGGTTGGCCCCACCGGAACTGTCACCGGCCTGGACATGACCCCGTCCATGCTGGAACTGGCCCGCACCAACAAAGCCAAGCTGGGCATCGAGAACGTGGAGTTCGTCCAGGGTGAGATGGAGAAGATGCCCATCCCTGACTCCAGCGTTGACGTAATCATCTCCAACTGTGTCGTCTGTCTGTCTCCGGACAAGGACGCTGTGTTCACGGAGAGCTTCCGAGTGCTGTCAGCCGGTGGTCGCATCCACCTCTCCGACGTGATGGCGCTAACCGACGAAGGCCCCAGCGTGTCTTCACCCGAGGACTGGGTCTCTTGCACCGCAGGCGCAGAGCATGTTGACGTCTACCGCGACCGGTTGGTTCGCGCCGGATTCACAGACATCGAGTTCACCAGTGAACAGGCCGATTACATGAAGGACCGCGCGGAGCGGCCCGCCACCAACACCGCCGGTTACAAAGTGGTAGCCCACAAACCGGCCTAGGGCCTCTTCGGCCAGGCAAATTAAAAAAGCTGCGTCCCGAATAGTTGGGACGCAGCTCTTTTTGTTTTATAGATTGACCGTTTCAGTTTGCAATTTTATACTCCGCGCTACTTATTTCGGTGCCTGTACCGTAACTGTTTCCCCACGAATAGAGCACTGATCCAAGAGGAGTGAGTATGGCTAAGTTAGCTTTCTACACCTACGGAATTCTTGAAGACTCCCATGGGAGTCCCCATAGTAAAGGGTTTGTAGATAGAGTCCCTTCCGTGTTTGAGTCTGCAGAGAAAGCTGAGGGATTCTTTGATCGTGCCGGTTCCAGATATTTGGAAACCCAGGACTCCCCCTGGGGAGACCCAGCGGCAAGTCCCCGATTCACTGCTTAACAACGGGAGGCAAGAATTAAAGACGATTCGGTCACGACGGCTGCCTCTGACGAATTCGAAGCAGCGACGGTCTCAATCTGGGACGATTGGGAATCTGTCTACGCCTTTGCCTACAACGGTCGCCATATGGAGGCGCTGAAGAAGCGATCAGAGTGGTTCGTAAAGCCGGAGTGGCCAACGTCTGTAGCGTGGTGGGTTGAAGACGGAGAGACTCCAACCAGAGAAGCTGCAACCAGCCGACTAGAACACCTGCACGACAAGGGTTCCACTCCCCATGCCTTTGATTTCAAGACGCCCTTTGACGCCTCCGGCACGCCGTGGAAGATAGACCGGTCAAAGATTCAGGAACGGGCCAAAACGGTGAAGGCGTTCGACGAGGATAATCCCAGGGAGGTGTAAAAACACCTACCCCAACTCAATCCGCTTAAACCCTTCTGCAAAGGCCATGCCGACTTTCTTGCCAGTGGCTATGCGGCCCTGTCGGAACCAGTCTCCCGCATGCTCTTGATCCACCTGCGAAACATGGGCCTTGAGCGCTTTTACAGCCGTGTCCATATGGGCTTCTACGTTCACAAATTGGTCTGAGTTTTTGCCGCCACCGGATATCCAGACCTCCCGAACTTTATGCGGTTCCAGACCCTCTTCCAAAAATTCGGGGAAGGTCAATCGGTCTCGCGCCGTGGGAAATACCGCCGATAGTGCAGCCTCACCCGCAGCGAAATGATCCGGATGCCCCAGGTAATGGCCCGACTCGATATCCCTGGCCGGGCTATTCGTAATCACCACGTCAGGCTTGTGGCGGCGAATCTCACGCGTGATGTCCTTGCGCAAGGCCAACGTGGGCTCAAGGTAAGCATCGGGGTAGCCTAGAAAAACTATGTCTTTAAGCCCCAGGATTTTGCCCGCGTCCCGCTGTTCTTTTTCCCTAATCTTGATTAACTTTTCACCGGTCATATCAGGGTCTGGGCTGCCTTTGCTGCCGTCGGTGCACAGAACGTAGACCACATCCCAGCCCTCGGCACACCATTTAGCCACTGTGCCTGAGCAACCCCACTCGGCATCGTCCGGGTGGGCCATAATCACCATTCCTCTATTGAATGGCTTTTGATTTTCCGCGTCGGCCATTGAAATAATCCTCCAGACTGTAGGGGCCGATAAATAACGGCACAAAAATGCCGATACAACGTCCAAATTGGCCTCATTTAGGCACAATTTGAAGTGTATCATAGCGTCTTTGCCATCGCCTACGGTAGCCACATATCCGTTGCCGTCTGGCCACGGGGATGCTAGTCTGAGGCTCAAATACCAACACCGGGGAGCGCTCCATGCCCACTCTATGGGCCCAAACATCAAACTTCCAAAACATATCGGTGGGCGACGACCTTCCGATACTGGTGAAATTCGAGTTCCGCATGCCGATACCTGATGGTGCAGGCGCGCTGGCCGTTTCGCCAAAAGAAGAGCTGGTCACCACGGAAAAACTGTCCGGCTACGTGAAAGAGCTTTTGCTAAAAGGTTTCCCGGCGACCGGCGTCAACAACGATGGCACGACAATAGCAGTTTCAATTCTGACCGACTTCCTACCCGGAGATACCGTCAGCCTCTCGGGCCGGGTGGTTGGCAAGTCTGAAGACGGAGATGGGGAGCGGGTGGAGTGCGATGTAACTGTCGAGTCTGAAAAGGGTGACATTCTAGCCACGAGCCAGGTGATGGTTAGTCTTTAGACCTGGGAATCCTAGGCGTTCTTCTGCGCCTACGGGCTGAGGGTCGTGGCCGGAATGTGTCTTCCGGCTCTTCAAGCTCTTGGCTTTCTTGCAGACCAGATGTTTTGTCCAACTCTGCCATTTGCTTCTTGTAGGCAGTCCACTGCACCTGGGTGACCAAAGTGAGAAGAATCCCGGGTACGTGAAACAGCATAATCGGCTGATATATACCGTCGTTCAACCATCTGACTCCAAGCACGCCAAGCACGATTATGAACGCCCAAGCCACGCCGCCGAGCATAACGTTTTCGTTCCACGGCGACCGGATGGCCAGTAGAGACCCCGCCGGCCACATGATAAACATGGGAAGCATGTATTCCGGTCGGTAGTACCAGGGTTTGGGGTAGGAGGGTCCCTGCGGTTCTTCTTGCATCTTCGTTAGTGTTTTTAGCGTTTGTGTTTCTAGTTGGTAGTTCTTAGGTGGTTAGGAATCTAGTTGCGGGCCAGCAGCATGTGGAATTCTATAGGTTCTATGGGTCGCTCTTCTCGGATGCAGGCAACGGCATACTCAATGCCCATACGGGCGAAACCGGTGTATTCCAGGGCGTGATTGCCCATAATAACCAGCGGGAGCTCTCCGTCCATCTCCACACCCAGTTGGCTGGCATCCTCGTCGTCAATCTGCAACTCAATCTGGCGTCCGGTTAGCCGCTCAATCTTTTCTCTTATTTTGTCCAGAAATTCGCTGTCTTCCATATGGCTAGTACCCTTTAGTAATTACCCTTTTTACTCTGGCCGGTTGGTCAAATATTCTATGACCGCTGGCTGCTTTCAGGCGACTGTCACCGTGCCATCGATTCTAGCACCTGTTCACTTAAAAAAGTGGACCACCGCTAGGCTCAAAGGCCATGGATGTATTCCTGGACTCATACCTAGCTTCAAATACCGACCGCTGCGGACTTAAGGTCCGTAATGAACTCCCAGGTAGCCTCGGACAGATTATTATTCTCCCTGACGGCCACTCCAATTTGTACCGGAGGGAATATATGACTTAGGTCTAATACGCCGAACTTGGAGTTGGCGTCCTGATTAGACGCAAATTGATAGGTGATCGTTATAGCCACACCCATTCCGATCTCAACGTACCGCCGGACCAACTCACTGTTCTCCATTTCAAGGCTCACCTGCGGCTGTAGTCCTCTTTCACTCATGGCATTTTCGAAATATCTGCGTGTGTAACTCTCCAGGCTCAATAGAATTAGAGGCCATTTAGCGATGGTTTCTAGGCTAATAGTCGGGTTATCTAATATCGGATGCCCGATGGGTGCCATCAGATGGAATGGCGCATCGAAAAGGTGGACAAACGAGATACCCCTAATTTCTTCGTCAGGGGCATGAACAACCACCATATCGACCTCACCAGCTTCAAGTGCGTTCATCAAAACTTGGTATGGTCTGGCTACCACTTTCACTTGAGCGTCCGGATATCGCATTCGATAATCTTGTAGCGCCGACGGGAGATAGTGGAGCGCAAGATCTGGATATGAGCCAATACTGAAAGACCCCAACTGGCCTGACCCGCTCATCTGATCGTTCAACGCTGTAAGCCCACTTTCCACCGATGACACCAGAGGGCGGGCTAATTCAAACAGCTTTTGGCCCTGTTGAGTGAGTTTTATTGGCCGCCGGTTCCTATCAAACAGATTTGCGCCAATATCGCGTTCCAATTTTTGGAGATGCGCGGTCACCGTCGGCTGGCCCAAATCCAGTAACCGGGCCGCTTGAGATACGCTGCTCAAACGAGCGGTATGATAAAAACTTATCAGTTCACGAATATCCAAGCAGACACCTCTCGCGTAATGACAGTTACGCAATCTAGTCCGGTCTACTCTCACGTTGCACATTGTTTTGCGTATCTTCGTGAGTGCCAAGCTTAATGCATAATATCATTTTATGGATACTATGCATTAAATGCGCGTGGTTGACGGTAGCTTAACCCTACAATCATAATTCACCTTAATTATCGTCAGATTTCATACTAGACCAGGTTCTCTAGATTTTTAGGTTCGCGATTTCACGGGGGAAGGAATTATCACCATGACCATCGTCAAGTATTCCCTGGAAGATTTCACCCACGACATGGAAGATCTGCTGAAGAGTCAGCCTGGCAACCAGCAGATATTTGACAAGGGATCGACTTGGCTGGAACGACTGATCAGCAACCCTGACTCCATCCCCATGGAGTTCAGGACCCCTCTGGGCTCAGGCCCCCGCCCCAACCACGCATCCCGCATGCTCTACCAGGGAGAGAGTGGCTTACAGGTCACCGCAGTTGTCTGGGGATCCGGTGACCACCTTGGCCCCCACGACCACCGCACATGGGGCATGATTGGCATCCTGGAAAACGCCCTCACGGAAACCAGGTACCGCCGCATCGATGACCATGACGTAGACGGTTTTGCCAAGCTTGAAAAAGACCGGGCCGCCACCGTCCAACCAGGCGAAATCACCCTGCTAGTCCCGGACGAAGACGAGATTCACCAGATGGACAACCACACCGACAAATCAACCGTGGAGATCCACGTTTACGGCAACGACCTACGAAGCATCGACCGGAACGCCTTCAATCTAAAGACCGGCAAGATCACCACTTTCCGCACGAGCAGATGGGACAACTGTTAATAGATATTTAATACGGAAATCCCCGGCGTAAATCTCTGGCGGAGGTCTTTGGGCGGAAGGCTTTGTGAGACGTGAGCCGAGCTGAATTGTTGATGTCTCGTCTAGATTGGTTTAGTAACCATATAGTTTAGTAACCATATAACCGAGGAGAAAACTTAGTTGGCCCAAAAGATTGCCTCAAACGACCTCAAATACCTAATGGAAGGAAAATCTCCCTTCGCGCTGATTGATGTCCGCGAGTCGGGCGAGTACAACGCCACCCACATCCCCGGTGCCGCACTGATTCCCAGACGGCGCATCGAATTCATCATTGAAAGTTCCGTGCCTCACAAGGGCACCCAAGTAGTGATCTGCGACGACGATGGCCGCCGCGGCGCGCTTGCCGCAGCAACACTGGACAACCTGGGCTACACCAACGTCCATTATCTGGAGGGCGGCACCAACCGCTGGGCCAGTAATGATCTCCCCACCGAATGGGGCGTAAACGTCCCCACCAAGGACTTTGGCGAGATGCTGGAAGTGGTCCACCACGTGCCTGAGATTACCGCTGATGACCTACACCAGCGCATTGAAAACGGCGAAAAGCTGGTCATTTTAGACACCCGCACCCCTGAGGAATACAACAACTTCTGCATCCCCGGCGGGCGCTCCATGCCCGGAGGTGAACTGGCCCTCAGGATCACCGATATCAAGAACCAAATCGATGATGACACAACCGTGGTCATCAACTGCGCCGGGCGCACCCGCAGCATCATGGGCACCCGCGTGCTGCAGCGCATGGGCATCAACGCCGTTGGCCTGAAGAATGGAACCTCCGGCTGGCTGTTGGCCGGCTACGAACTTGAATACGGCGGAGACCGCCTGACTTTGCCCGAAGTCTCCGATGAGAGCCAAGCCGCGGCTGAAGAATACGCCGCCCGGTTGGCCAGCGAAGACGGCGTTGGCTACCTGGACATTCCCGCTCTGCAAGAAATGCTGGCCAAGCAAGAGAAAGAATCGGTCTACCTGATTGATGTCCGCACTGAAGACGAATACAAAGCTGGTCACATTCCCGGCTTCCGCTGGTTCCCCGGTGGACAGGCCGTACAGCGCTCCGACGATGTGGCCGTGGTCAAGAACGCCATCTACATCTTCTGTTGTGACGGCAAGGCGAGGGCCACCATCACAGCCTCGCTCTATCGCCAGCTTGGGCATGAGAATGTCTTTGCCGTAGACGGCGGCTCCATTGCCTGGGAGAGTGCCGGACAAACCATGGAATCGGGGTTCCCAATCAGTACGTTGGCCGGCATAGACGCGGCTAACGCGGCCGTAAAAAAGGTCTCACCCCAAGAACTGAACGACAACCAGCCAGACTTGGTTCTGTTTGTTGATACAAGTGAAGACTTCTCCAAGGGGCACACTCCGGGCGCAAAATGGATCACCCGCAGTTGGCTTGAGGTTGAAGTCATTGAAGCAGCCCCATCCAAAGACATGTCTATCACCGTAAGTTGCAGAGACGGACGTGGCGCAACTCTGGCCGCTGCCACGCTGCAGAGCATGGGATATACCAATGTCACCGCGCTGGACGGCGGCATGGCTGCCTGGCGAAAGGCTGGACTGCCGGTGGAAGAGGGCCTGACCGGGATCATCCGCCCGCCCTCAGACATCAACTACCTGGGCGTTTCCCGCAGCTACGGAGAAATGATGAATTACCTGCGGTGGGAAACCGCCCTGGGCGAAAAATACGCCGTTGATTAATCACGGCAATTCATAACGGAGCACACGGCAACAAGACCCTAAGTCACCCGACTAAAACCTGAGGAGAGATTCTATGTCGACGACACGACAAGATGGTGTGGTTCCTGACTTTCTAAGAATGGACGAGGCGATCGGCTCAGACCCGGCCAATGCCGACAAGACCGGCAACTGGCACGGCTGGCCCACCAAAGATTTGAACCCGGTCACTCTCATGGATGACGAGGGCCGCACGGTGCGTATCCGCACCCCCGTGATGGACCTAGAAGGACTCATCACACCCACAGACCTTCATTACACAGTGCAGCACTTTGCCGTTCCCCCCGTGGTCGAGACGGACAAGTGGGAGCTAAAAGTTCACGGCGAGGTCAAAAACGAACTCAACCTGAACTTTGACCAACTGCGCCGTTTCCCCGGTCGCACAGTACGCACGGTTATGGAGTGCTCCGGCAGCGACGCCACCTTCTTTGAGTATTTCAAGGACGAAGGCCCCAAGCCATCCCGCACCCAAGAGTGCATGATTCTCAGCGCCAGCGAATGGACCGGTGTGCCTTTGGCCGCCGTCTTGAACGCCGCTGGGTTGTCTGACAAATCCCTTTACGTCCGCGCGGTAGGCAATGATGACGGCGTTCCAGCTTCCGCCGCCGAGGGCACCAAACCCTTCTATTACGACAAGGGCCTACCCATACACAAAGCGCTGCATCCTGACACACTCTTGGCCTACGCGCAGAACGGGCAACTCCTAGAGCACCTCCACGGCGCGCCGGTCCGACTCTTGGTGCCTGGCTGGTCCGGCAACTGGTCGGTAAAATGGATCACCGATCTTGAGATCACAGAAAAGATGCCCGAGTGCTGGTACCACTACGAGTTCTACTACTACGGCAACAGTGTAGATGACCCCAACAAAGAACTCATCACTACCCTGGGCGTCAAGTCCATCATCACCCAGCCAAACGACGATGTGGAAAAGATGACCAAAGGCGTCCAGATGATTCGGGGCTATGCCTGGAGCGGCGCTGGCGCGATATCAGAGGTCGATGTAAGCACCGATGGTGGCGAGACGTGGAATTCCGCGCATATAGAGGCCCCTCGCCACGACCAGTTCATGTGGGTCCGGTGGTCATACCAGTGGAATGCAGATAAGTCGGGCGACTACACCCTTATGGCCCGCGCCGCCGATGACGTGGGCCGAGTACAGTCTCGCGAGCCTCGCTACAACAACATGCGCAAGAACTTCAGCGCCATAGTCGGATATCCAATCACAGTTGAATAGCAAGATCGCATTTAAGACAAAAGGTTACCCTGTCATTGTCGAGTAGCACGAACACTTAAAATAACAGGTATCCTGTCACGGTTGAATAGCAATACACGTGATAGAAAATCCAGGAGTAGAACATGCCAATAATTGACCACGCAGATGTGCGTCTTGCACCTACTACCGAGCGGTTGCGAGAGCGCTATCTGGTATCTAAAGACCAGGGTGCGGTATCATTGACCGTGAAAGAAGTGGAGATTTCTCCCGGCTGGGAAGGGCGCATGCACACCCACTCGGTGGATGTCGCGATTCAAATATTGTCCGGCGCCATTCAGGTGATTCTTGGCGACGACGTTAAAACTGTGCGCGCCGGCACCACTCTTGTGGTTCCACCAGGGATGCCACACAAACTGATACATCATCTCTGGACTCCAGCTTTGGTGTTGATTACCTACCCGTCTTCCGAGTTGGAGACCACGTACCAGGAATAGAAATTCCAGAAGTTAATAAATCCAGGATACCGGCCTAAGCAAGCTAAAAAATATAGATTAAAAACTCCAGAACATTTTGAGGAGGATCCTTTATGGCCCTGCCACAGATTGGCACCAAAGCAGAACCGCAGATTATCCCCACAAACGCTGGCCTTCGCACGTGGGCCGTGCCGCCGCAGGGTCTGCAAGAGAACATCGTCGCCAACGACCTGTTCTACATTCGCAACCACTGGAAGGAATCCCCGAAAATAGACATCAACACCTTCCAATTAAAGATAGACGGCGAGGTTGAACGGACCATTTCTTTGTCCTTCGAAGACCTCAAAAAGTTGCCCCAAAAGCGCTTCCAGGTAACCTTTGAGTGCTGCGGCAACAGCCCGGTGCCCGAGTATTACACCAAGGCTCTCCGCATCAGTTCCGTCATGGAGCAGATCAAGGGTCATGGCATCATGGGCAACGCCGAGTGGGCCGGTGTCTCACTGAAAGACGTTTTGGAACTTGCCGGAGTCAAGAGCTCGGCCGTTGAAGTAATGTTTGAAGGTGCCGACCACGGCGCCGACGAAGTGGTGGGCGACCCGTCAGAGGTCACCTACGAGCGCAGTCTTCCCATGGCAAAGGCCCTGCACGAAGACACGATTCTGGCCTACGAGATGAACGGCGAGCCGCTACCCACAGACCACGGTTATCCGCTGCGTCTGATGGTCTCCGGCTGGTACGGCATGAACTCCGTCAAGTGGTTGGTGGGCATCCACCTTCTAGACCACAAGTTTGAAGGGTTCTACATGACCCAGCGCTACATGACCATGAACGAGCCGGGCAACCCTGAGCCTTACCGCTACTACGGCAAGTTGCAGGTCAAGTCCATCATCACCAACCCCGTACCCGGGGAGATCATCCCTGCCAGTGGCTACACTCTGGCTGGCGCAGCCTGGTCAGGTGAAGAGGATGTCGAGAAAGTAGAGATCAGCACCGACGGCGGCGAGACCTGGGGCCCGGTGGACACCCTTCACCCGCGCACCGCGTACTCCTGGTACCGCTGGGAGCACAACTGGACACCGCCCGCCGCAGGCAAGTACACCATCATGTCTCGGGCGACCAACGTTGATGGCGTCACCCAGCCCATGGAGTTCCCGAACCCCTGGGATGGCCGCGGCTACGGAAACAACATGGTGTTCCCGTATGATGTAGAAGTACGCGGGTAGAGGTTCGAGCCTAGACTCGAAAAGGTCTAAATATAGAGTCAATAGTTTGATTGTAGCGAAACTAGTTCCTGTCCCGCTGGCATTCTCACTGGTACTGGCGCTAGTCCTGGCCCTAATAATTTTCTTTGGGGCCTGGGCGGTGTCGGCTGATGTGGGGACCCAGCGGACCTTGGCCTTTGGCATACCAGGCACTACGGCAACGCTGAGCGGAACCACGGTGGACGGGGCGGATAATGGTGCCTATCAAACCGACCAAATAGGCGGCCACGAACTGGCTGGCGACACCTGGTGGGGCAACGCTTTCCTATCGGCCTGCCCGCTGCATTAACCTGATGCACTGAATAGAAATAGGCAAAAATATACAACGAGGACCCAGAGAAACCGGGCCGTTTAACCAATAGGCCCGGTTTCCCTTGAGATATACCAAAATCATGGTGGTCACCAATACGGCAGCACCCACTCCCGTCCGCGCTCGTAGAGGAATCCATCGAGCCTGGTTCATACTAGCCATCCTAGCGGTAGCCCAGGTCACAGCGCAGTCCATCAGCATGTCCGCTGGAATCATGGTTGCTCCGCTGAACGATCCGGACGGCCCATTTGGCTGGAACATTGGAATAATCGCCGCTGGGTTGGCCACCTACTACGTCTGCGGCGCCACAGTGGCTCCCATCACCGGCATGCTTGGTGACCGGTACGGCGCTCGTCCTTTGATGTTTGCCTGCGGGTTGCTGTACATGACCAGTATGATTCTGGTTGGCACCATCACCCACCTCTGGCAGTTCTTCTTGTACTTTGGCGTAATGTTGTCCGTCACTCAGTCTCTGGCAATGGTGCCTTTGTTAGCTTCCGTCAGCGGTTGGTTCAAGATTAAACTCGGTTTGGCCACTGGAATCCTCTGGGCCGCGGGCGGCATTGGAGCAGCAGCGATCGCTCCCTCCGTGGCCAACCTTCTGGACGCCTTTGGTTGGCAGACCACATTTACCATCATCGGAATAGCGGGCGGCGGAACGTTGACTGTGCTCACGTTCTTCTTCCGGTCAAAGCCGTCCGACGCAAATACCATCGCTTTTGGAGCGTCAGCCAATGACGTCCCCGAGGTTATCCGAAGCAAAGAAATCACACGCCTACGGTTGAAGGTCTTCAACAAGGCCATGCGCAAGACCAGGGCGTTTTGGAACCTGCCAACCATTCACGGGTTGGGGTGCGCGGGTCACGGCATCATTCTGATCTACTCGATCCCGCTCGCCATTGAGCAGGGCATTAGTCTTTCGACCGCGTCATTCATCCTGGCCATCATTTCCGTCTTCAGCATCTTTGGCCGGTTCATGTCCCCAATATTGGCCGAGCGATTTGGCGGGAAGCCAATCATAACCACCGCGCTATTGATACAGGGCACCACAGTCTTGGTGCTGTTCTGGGCCCACGAAGCCTGGACCTTCTACCTATTCGGTGCACTGTTTGGACTGGGATTTGGCGGTGAGATGACGGCCTATCTGGTGGTCAACCGACAGTACTTCGGCACTGGCCCTCTGGCCACGCTCTATGGGTTTGAGACCATGGGCGCGCTCTCTGGCCATGCAACCGCAACTGTACTGGGCGGGCTGGCCATCTACGCCACCGGGTCGTTCTACCCGGCGCTGGTCATGTCCATGATCTTCAGCCTATCTGGCGTGTTTGTGGTACTCAGCATGGAGTCCAACAAGAAAATCTTGATTCCTGACTGGGAAGACGGTCTGCCACCCCATGCCAGGACCACGCCTCAAGTTGCTGAAGAATCAGTCCGTGCCGCACTATTAGAGCAGGTAGAAATCGACTAGCAAATTCCAATCTGAACTCTGGTGATTAGCATGGCCGACCTCATTGATTTGACCCTGACTCTGGGCAGCGACCGCATCAGCCTGGTTCCGGGGTTGGTTGGGGTGGAGACGGAGTCGATTCAGACCCACGAAACCCATGCTCGTTCTAATCAAAAGCTTTGCCTGGCCACCCACATCGGCACCCACGTAGACGCCCCGTTCCATTTTGTGGACGGTGCCACCACAGTTGAAAACATGCCCCTGGAGAAATACGCCGGACCGGCCATATTGTTAGACCTACGTGCGGCGTCCAAGGGTCAAGAGCCGCTGACCATCGCTGAGGTCACCGAAGCTGGTGCTAACCCGGAATCGGTCAAAGACCAGATCGTTGTGCTGTTCACTGGCTGGGCGGAGGCTGAGTCGGGCGGCCCTCGGTTCTATGGACACGGCCCCTACCTTGGGACCGACACCGCCGGCTACCTGGCTGACTGCGGAGCCAACGCAGTAGCCGTGGACTTTCCCATCGACAAACACCCGGACACACCTCTGTCCACCATCAAAGACTTCCCGGTGCACCGGCTGCTACTGGGTCAGAACATCCCACTCATCGAGAACCTGATTAACTTGGACAAGTTGCTGGGCAAGAAGTTTGAACTGTGGGCCTTGCCCCTCAAACTCAAAGGCGGAGACGGCGCTGCCACCAGGGCCGTTGCCCGTATCCTCTAGCCTTACAT
>CAVODA010000012.1:0-14761 GCA_963694265.1 Dehalococcoidia bacterium | reverse complement strand
GACCTTTCGTAAAGTGGGTAGGGGGATTTCCCCCTCGCAGAAACCAACCCAAAAGCTGACCACTAACCGTTGATAGCTGCCAACTAACCTATGTACGCAGAACTTCATTGCCACAGTAACTATTCTTTTCAAGAAGGGGCCTCCTCCGTGGAGGACTTGCTGGTGCGCGCCCATGATTTGGGACTGAAGGCGCTGGCCCTGACCGACCACGACAATCTGTGCGGGGCGATGCACTTTGCGCAGGTGGCTAAGACCATTGGCATTCAGTCCATCACCGGCGTGGAAATGACGATCAAAGATAAACTTCTCAGTAAAGACGGAGCCCCTGGTAAAAGCGTGACGCCTGGCAAAGACAGCCCGGAGATTGGCCCTGGCTCTCACCTGACCTTCTTGGCTGAGACTGGGGAAGGTTACAGCCAACTTTCAAACCTCATCTCGTATTCCTATGTTGCCGGTGATCGCAAGGACCCTGCCTTGGACCTGAAATACCTGCCCGACCGAGTCCATGGTCTGATTCTGCTGACTGGCTGCCGTACCGGCCGGCTCCCCAGCCTTTTGACCGAAGGTCGTTTCGCGGAGGCTGAAGATCAATTGCGTCAGTACCTAGACTGGTTCGGAACGGACAATGTGTTTGTGGAATTGCAACAGAACCTGGTGCAGGGGGATACCAACCGCAACCGACGCCTCATCGACCTGGCACAGAAGCTGGGTGTTCCCACAGTGGCCACCAACAACGTCCATTACCATGTTCCGGAACGCCACCGCCTGCAGGATGCATTGGTCTCCATAAAGCACAACCGCAGCCTGGAGGAGACCCACAAAGAACGCCGACCCAATAACCAGTTCTACCTCAAATCGTCTGAAGAAATGGCTGCAATGTTCTCCCGCTGCCCCGAGGCCATCAAGAACACGCTCTGCATTGCTGAGCGTTGTTCCTTTGACCTGACCAAAGATCTGGCCTACCGGTTTCCGGACTACCCGGTGCCCGATGGGGCCACTCCCCAGAGCCACTTGGAGACTTTGTGCCGTCAGGCCGCTGAGCGTCGCTACGGAGGCGCAAGCCAAAGAACTCAGGATTGGGGAAAGGTTGAAGCCCGCTTGCAAGAGGAGCTACGGCTGATTGGAAAGCACAACCTTGCCGGCTTCTTCCTGATCTACTACGAGATTATCCAGACGGCCCGGCAGATCATGATTGATATGGGTCTAAGCGACGCCGAAATCCCACTGGAAGAACGCCCGCCTGGAAGGGGGCGCGGGTCGTCCGTGGCCATGCTGGTGGGCTACCTGATCGGCCTCTCCCACATCGACCCACTGGAGTACAACCTGTCCCTAGACCGGTTCCTGTCTGATGACCTGGGCTCGGTTCCGGATATAGACCTGGATTTCCCCCGCAATATCAGAGAGCAGTTGATTGTTCGAGTGCACCAGAAGTGGGGTTGGGACCGGGCTGCTTTGACTGGCATGATCAGCACCTACCAGATGAAGGGCGCGATCAGAGACTTAGGCAAGGCGCTGGGACTGCCGGCCCAAGGCATGGACAAGCTGGCCAAACGGGTCGACTCCCACGATGCCAAAGAACTGGAGTTGGAGATGCTCCAACTGCCCGAATATCAAGACAAAGTCGACGCCCCGGGTTGGCGTGACCTGATTGAGATGTCGGCCCAGTTGGACGGCTTCCCCAAGTACCTGGCCCAGCATCCCGGCGGCATGATCATCAGCTCGTCGCCCCTCATAGACACCGTGCCAGTGCAACAAGCGGCTATTGCCGACCGCTACATCTGCCACTGGGACAAAGACAGTATCGACCAAGCCGGGTTCGTAAAGATTGATTTCTTGGCCCTGGGCGCCCTCTCCCAGATGCAAGAATGCCTACTTCTAATCGAAGGACGAGAGGGCAAGTACATTGACCTGAGTCGTATCGATTTCAACGACCGAGCAGTCTATGAGACCATGCACCGGGCCGACACTATTGGAATCTTTCAGGTGGAGTCGGCTGCTCAGATGCAGACCGTGCCCCGCATCAAACCTTGGAACCTGACTGACATGGCCTACGAGGTGGGCGCAGTGCGGCCCGGTGTGGGCGTGAATGACGGCGTTACCCAGTTTATCGAACGCCGCTCTGAGGGCATCCCCTGGGACTATGACCACCCGCTGGAGCAACGGGCACTGGAGCGGACCTTGGGAATAATCCTGTTCCAGGACCAGGTGAACCAGGTGGCCATCGACGTGGCTGGCTTCACGGGACTGGAGGCCGACCAGATGCGCCGGGCCTTTGGGCGACGCAATAACGAACTCATGATTCGCCATTACTGGGAGAAGTTCCGGGACGGCGCGGCTGAGTTGGGCGTCACTGAAGAAACAGCCGAGAGAATCTTCAAAAAGTTCAACGGCCACTACATGTTCCCTGAGTCCCATGCCTTTGCTTTTGGCGCAACCGCCTACCACATGGCCTGGCTCAAGTATTACTACCCCCTGGAGTTTTATGTTGCCATCTTTAATCAGCAGCCCATGGGTTTCTATAACACGGAGACTTTGAAGGAAGACGCAAAACGCCACGGCATAGCTGTCTTGAATCCAGACATCAACCACAGCCGGGAGAAATGTATCATCAGAAACGAGTCGCTTTTGCTGGGGCTGCGCTACGTCCGCGGAATGGGCGATGCGGTGGCGTCTCAGGCAGTGGCTGCCAGGGATAAAGGCGGGCCATTCAAGAATCTGGCCGATGCCATGGAGCGCACCGGACTACAACGAGAGGCTATCGAGAACCTGGTGACTGCCGGGGCCTTTGATGCCCTGACTGCAGCCTCTGAAGCTGCAAAACCTGGAGCACCAAGCAATGCCAAATCTGGAAGGGCAGACAAGACTCAATCTGGAGAACCAAGCAATAACAACAAAAATACAGGTCGGCGGCAAGCCCTGTGGGAGGTTGGTCTGCGTTACCGGGCCTTCAATACACAACCTCCGCTAGCGTTGCCAGTGGAACAAGACATGGCACAACTGCCGGAGCAGAGCCAGTGGGAGTCCATGGGCGAGGAATATCGCACCCTGGGCCTCTACCCAGAGGGGCACCTGATGGCCCTGGCCCGGCCACATCTGAGACCGGGAATACTATCCAGCCGCGACATTGAAGCCAGGGCTGACGGCGATATTGTCACCGTGGCGGGGCTGGTAATACGCCGCCAACGTCCCTTGGCCAAGGCAGTCTTTCTCACCTTGGAGGACGAGTTTGGTCACATCCCACTGGTGGTTTGGCCCGGCGAATTCGCCAAGTACCGTCAGCTCATCAGAGAGCCGATGTTAATCATTCGGGGTGAAGTCTCAAGGAGGGGTGGCACCATGAATATAGTGGCTAAGCACGTTGAGCCCATGCCCGCCATGAACAACCTGCCCAAGTCTAAAAACTGGCAGTAAAACACCCTGCCAGAAGTTATTTAGCCCTCCAGGTCGGCCTTCATGTTCTGGGTCAATTTTTTATCGTCCATCGGGGCCGCCATGGAGTACAACAGCTTCATAGGTGCCATGTACCAGGGAATCGTAGTTATTCGGCCGGTACGCTCAACTTTGGTCCCGTCGCCGTCTGGTGCGACAGACATCTGCCAGTCCAGTTCCCATTTGTTGGGCATGACTACATGAAAGCTGATACTTTCATTGGGAGTCAGGCTGGTGATGGTCACCAGGTCCGGCTTGCCGCCAGCTTTGCTAGATGAATAGGTATTTCCTACCGTGGGCGATCCCTCTTGGTCTCCAGTGATTACAATATCGTGCTTCGCCCAATTGGTGTGCCTGGTCAGATCGCTCATGGCCTCAAACACTTTATCCGGCGGGGCATTGATTACGATACTAGGCATTTCTGCACCTCAGTAAGAGAGCTAATCCTTAATTGAATACAGCAGATTATATAAATAGTTGAAAAGATTAACAAAATAATAACGAACTGATGATAATAAACATGTAATAGCGATTATAAATCGGAATAACTTTTGCCTCGACAGGCCAGATGCTAGAATGGCGGTCAAATATTTACCCGATAGCACAAGATGCGGATCGAGAAAAACGCGGATCATCAAGAATGCGGACGATAAAGGAAGCGGACAATGATTGATACAGTGATCAAAGGCGGAACAGTAGTTACGCCTGCCGGTATCGGAGAATGGGACATTGGCCTGGAGGGCGAGAAAATCGCGGTCATCGCCATGCCCGGAGTGCTGTCATCTGAGGGCATCAGGGTCATTGATGCCACCGGCAGGATAGTTGTTCCAGGCGGGGTAGAGGCTCACGCCCATGCCGCGGCAAATGTGCAGGACGGACTTAGAGAATTGGTGCCCGGAACTCCCAACGCCGGACCAGGTGTCCATTCCTTGGGCGCCATTTGGGGTGGCACCACCACTGTGGTGGACTTCACCCCGGTGAATAACGAAGGCGACCTGGCCCAGGGTGTCCACGATTTCATGTCCGTCTGGCAAGGCCAGGCGTACACCGACTACACCACCCACGTCATCTACCGTAACTCCAACACCCCCGACTCAATCGCTCGGTTCGGAGAACTGGTGGCGGCTGGTTTCCCAAGCGCCAAGATATTCACCACTGATATCCGTCCCCCCGGCAACGTGGGCCGGACATTGACTCCCGGAGGACGACTGGAAACCGGTCGACTTTATGACTTGATGGAGCAGGTATCCCGCCACGGCGGCATGCTGGCGGTCCACGGTGAAGACGACGAACTGGTGATGTACAACTACCTGATGGCCAAGCAACGGGACCAATGGGACTGGTACAACGCTAACTTGATCCACTCCAAAGCAGTGGAAGACCTGGCTTTCAGGCACGTCACCCGGATGGCTGAACGCACCGGAGCCGGCATGTACTTCGTCCACGTGACTGCCAAAGATGGCGTTGATGTCATAGCAGAGTGCCGCAGCAACGGCCAGCCGGTCTATGGCGAGGTACTCACTCTGGCCCTGTCCTTCGATGCCACCCGCTACCGGGAAGACGACGGGATGAAATACCACACTTACCCCTCTCTAAAGGGTGAAGATGACAATGACAGTCTGTGGAACGGAATCTTGAAGAGTGACTTGGCATTCACTGCCACCGATAGCAGTTTCACCACCTATCTGGACAAGATTGCTGGAAGAAACATTGAGGACATGCGCGGCGGCAACGTCGGCATTGAGATTCGAATGGGTGTCAACTACAGCGAGGCCGTGGTCAAACGCGGTATGTCGTTGGAACGCTACGTCGATGTGACGTCCTCAAACGCGGCTAAGATCCTTGGAATGTATCCGCAAAAAGGTGCCATTGCAGTTGGCAGCGACGCCGACTTCGCGATTATTGACCCTGCAGTGAAGAAGGCTCTAGCCATGTCTGACCTGCACGTGCGCGACTACAGCCCCTGGGAGGGTTGGGAAGTAACAGGTTGGCCCACCACTGTGATCCTCCGCGGCAAGATCATGGTTGAAAACGGCGAACTGATAGGCGACGGCAACGACGGCCAGATGATACTTCGCAAAGTTGACCAGAGCATCCTGCAAAGGCCGACTGTCTAAGGGAAAACCCCTATATTTGGTTAAGAACAGCAAAAAGACGGCCCTGATTCTTCTTAGGGTCAGGGCCGTCTTTTTGAAATCTGGGTAGGGGCGGGTTTCTAACCCGCACTGTTCGCCGCCTTCACGACTGTAAAAACCAAAATGCCGAGGGTAGGTTCATAGAGATTCTGGCGCAGGTGAAGCTGGTCTACCAGAGTTAGGGCGGGTTACAAACCCGCCCCTACGTAATATGGATGCTCTCGATTGATGTGGCTGTGTTCAGCCGTGAGGCAAAGGGCGGGCGATTAGGTCTTCGATACGCCCTCTGATCTCGCCCTGGTCAAACCCTCGCAGCAGGTTGATGTGGTTTCGGTTGGGGTCGCCGCCGTGCCAGTATTCGTATACCTCCTGCCGCATACCCGACGATGAAACAGCCAAGCCATGCGGTACAGGCGAGATTTGTATTCGGCGTCCACGCCTTTGCCGCGCATGTATCGATCTAGATAAGGCCGCAGTTCCGGGTTGGCCAGGTCATTCTCGCTGGGCTGCATGATCAGACCGGAGCCAGACACCTCTCGCAAGATCTGGACCATCCGGGCCGATGTCTGGGCAAAGTAGATATTCATGCCACTCAAGGACCCCAGAGACATCACTCCGCCCTTGCCCATTTGTGCACCGTGTTCAACGCCGTCCATGGCGTGACGCCACATCTCCGTGTAGGTGGCCATCTCCCCGATCTTGGCGGCAACTTCACGGTAATCCAATACACCAATCGCCTCTGCGATCATTATTGCCACGGCGGTCATCAACTTCATGCGTTCTTGAATACGGCAGAGGTTGGCCCACTCAGTGAAATTGATCCTTTGGATGGCAACCTGCTTTCCGTTACGTCTGGCGAGGCTGAAAACCAGGTTGACCTGAGTGGAATCACGTCTATTCTATCTATCGAATCCGGCACTGCTGATGACATCTCTCAAGGAGATCAAGTGCTGGTGATTGCCTCTGGAGACCTGGAGAATGGTGACCCGGTTGACGCAATTGCCGTCACTGTGAACCAGCCTGCGGATGGCGGTGGAGCGCGAAGAGGCTTCGGCGACCGGGGCGGACTTAGTGGCACTCCTATCGGTACTGTGAGCGGTTCCGTCTCTAAAGTTGATGACAGCCAGATAACTGTGGACACCGATACTGGGGCGGTCACGGTCAACTTACAGTCTGAATCAACCATCCAAATTTACAAGACTGGGACGATTAACGATCTTACAGAAGGTGTTTCAGTCTTGGTTGTAACCTCGACCGATGACGAAAGCGGCGCGCCTGTTACTCCAACGTCAGTCGTCATCAATCCGCCGGAGTTTGGCCGGCAATTTGGCGACGGCGGATTTGGCGGTAGTTTTGGCGGCAGGCCTCAAAGGCCGTAGTGAGGCCTGTCCCGTTTCGCGATTTAGGTTTAGTCTTCAGACAAAGACTTGTCCACGTAGGCTAGCCCTTCCAGCATCAGGCCGTAACCCAGCATGTCTTGCATCTGCCGCTTGATGTTCAGCGTCATGGCCACCCTGCTGTAGCGGACGGTCAGCGGCGGACGTTCGACAATCATCCGGGCCAACTCCCAGGCCCGTGGCAGCAGTTGGTCCGGGGCCAAAACTTCGCTGACCACGCCCAAACCCAGAGCGTCTTGGGCGGACAGGGTCTGCCCTGTCAGCAGGAAGTACCGGCCCCGGTTGGTGCCCAGCACCATGGGCCAGACAACATGCACACCGTCGCCGGGCACTACACCCCTGGGAAAGTGCGGCCCGTCTTGGAAGGTGGCGGTCTCAGATGCTAGAACAATGTCAGACAGCACCGGAATCTCCGCGTGAATCAGAGCCGGACCATTGACCGCTCCAATGATTGGCACCTCAATGTCCAATAGGTTTAGCAACAGCCGTTTGCCTTCCGAATAGGTCTTGTCCCAGTCCTTGGGCATCCGTTTGGAAGACCGGCCAGGCTCAAATTCGGCGCAGTAATTATCGCCAGTCCCAGTCAGGATCACCGCCCTGTTCTCAGTGTCGCTGCCAATGTCGGTAAAGGCGTGGCCCAGTTCCCGGTGCGATGCCTCTCCCCACAGCAGGCTGCCATCACCCGAGTGGAAATTCACTTGCAGGATGCCGTCGGTGCGCTCAAACTGCACGGTTTCGTACTTGTTCGCATACTCTTCTAAAGTTGCCATGTTGCTCCCCTCCCGTTGGGTTCGATTCAAGCAAATAAACTAACACATCGAAACGATAGGGACTCGATAGGCTTTGGACAGCGCGCTAGAGATAAGGGAAATTCGAATTCGAATCATGGCGCAGGAATAGATGGTCGTAGTTCCGCCGAGGGCGAGCGGCAAACTGGATCAACGAAGGTTGCTAGGAGAGAGGGCTTAGGCAAGCCCTCTTAAAGCTGGTCGATGAACGCGGAGAACTTATCGGTCTCATCCCAGCAGATTTGTAGGTCTGGTCCCAGGCCGTTGCTCCATAGATTGGTGCGGGACGGGTCAGCAATGACCGAGATGTCACCAGCTTCTTGCATCAGTTCTATGTGGGCCATCACCTCTGTGAACGCCAGGAAGAAGTTATGCTCTTCCAGTTCACGGTGGGAGAAATATTCCTTGGTGAGAGAGACCAGGTCTATTGGCCCCTTCTTCATGACATCGGTCAACTCGTGGCAACGCTCCCGGTGGTGCTCTAGTATCTCGGTGGCTCGTTCCAGACCAATGGGGTTCAGTTTTCCTCTGAAGAAAGCTCGGTGGGCTGGCAACACCGTGATATCGCCTTCCAGTTCGGCCATCCGTTTCAAAGACGTGAGCAGAGCTTTGAGTCCGTAGATGTCGTTGTTGTTCTGGTAGGCCGATGGCAGAGTGGCCTTGTACGAGTTGTAGCTCATTGCCACTGATGGATGTGGTGTGATGATGGGCAAGATATGGTCGCCGGAGAACAGCATCTGGTCATATTGGATGCAGAGTTCGTCTGGCGAATGGCCGGGGGTGTAGTAGAAGGTAAGGTCTCCGGCTTTCAGTTCATCAGTTACCGGATGATCCAACACCAAGTTTCGGTTGAGTTCATGATGCTCTTTGGCCCGCGTCATGGTGTCCGACTTTTCAAACGCATCGAACCCCTGAACCTCTCTCCGCCAAACAACTTCCAGGTCTCGGCGGTTGGTGGTCAGCATTGAGCCATAAATCTCATGGGCCCAGAGTTCAGCGCCGCTCCTCTCGATTACCGGGGGGCAACTGCCGTCATGGTCCATATGACCGTGGCTAATCACCACGCGGGCAACGTCGGAGAGTTTGTGGCCCAATGCCTGGAGCCCCTCCTCTAGTAAGTTCACAGAGCCGTGGGCACCGGGGTCGACAATTGTCAGTTCGTCGCCTTCAATCACGTAGCACCAAGTCGGGCCTAGGGGAGTGTCCCATGCCTGGGGCACACCGATGGCTTTGACTACGGCTCCGGTTGAAGAGGTAAATTTTAAGAGAGTTCCGTTTCCTGAGTCGTCGCCTCGTTTGAGGATTTCGGTTTCTAGCATCGGTTCCTATATCAAGCGTAATTGCCCCATATTTAAGGGGCGTGCGTTGGCCCAATCAGTCATGGGCAAACGGGTAGGCAGAGTTGTGGGAGCATTGAGAATGGTAACATCTTGTCTGCGAGATAAAAAGCTGAGGAGATGATGCCATGGCCCAGTCGATTGGGATTGTTGGATGCGGGGCCATTGGCCAAGCACTCATGCGGGCGGCAGATAGCGGCGAGCTCAACGTGGCGGTAGCCGGTGTGACTAGCCGAGATGAAGACAAAGCCCACGAGTTTCTGGACAGCCTAAACAATCCTCCTCCTTATCTAAGCCGCGAACAACTGATTGATAAGTCTGACTTGCTTGTTGAAACAGCGGGCGGTCATATCGTGGCTGAACTGGCCAAAGAAACATTTGCTGCCGGCAAAGACCTGATGGTTATCAGCATTGGCGCGCTGCTGGAATATCCGGAGATTATTGAAGAATCCCGGAAAACCGGCTGTCGGCTGATCGCTCCTTCCGGCGCGATCGCAGGGCTGGATGGGATTAAGTCTGCCTGTGCCGGTCGGGTTGACCAGGTGACCATGGTTTCTCGCAAGCCACCCATCGGCCTGGATGGCGCTCCCCATCTGATAGAGAACGAAATCAGCCTGGAAGGGTTAACAGAAGAAACCGAGGTATTCTCCGGCACCGCACGAGAGGCTGTAAAGGGGTTTCCTGCCAACCTGAACGTATCCGCCGCCGTGAGCCTGGCGGGTGTGGGCCCTGACAAGACTATGGTCAAGATGCTGGCCGTACCCGGACTGGAACGCAACTGCCATGACATTGAGGTACTGGGCGAGTTTGGAGTTCTCAGGATTCACATTGAGAATATACCCTCAGAGAATCCAAAGACCGGCAAGCTCACCGCATTTTCCATCATCCGTTCGGTGCAGGATGCCGTTGACCCATTTCGCATCGGCACCTAGCCGAAACAGGCCTTCGATAATCTCAAGTTGAGCGAATGGCAACGACATTCAGAAAAATTCACTCCTTCAGGCGGTCTGATTCGCGTGCGATCTCGCTTGTTGCCCAATTCCGACCCGAAAGCAGGTGTGCCAATGGCCGAAGTCGCTATATCTGACACCGGAGTGGGGATTTCCACAACGGACATCGACAAGATATTCGACTGTTTCCAGCAAGTAGGCCAATCGGTCAACGATCGGCCGCAGGGGACCGGGTTAGGACTGTCCATCAGCAAGGGGATTGTGGAGCAACTGGGCGGGAAGATCTGGGTTGAAAGCGAAATCGGTGAGGGTCGCACTTTTTATTTCACAGTTCCGGTGTCCTCAAGAGAATCGATTGGTTGAGGGCACGGCGTCATCCCAAAACTAGTGCAAGTATGACGAGCGACTTGGGCTACGATTTTGAACGGCGATGTGGACAAGGAAAATAAAAGACCCGCTCCTGTAAATCAGGAGCGGGTCTTTTTGTTGCCGTTGGTTTAACCGCTTTGTTGTTAGGCGGTTGCTGCGGCCGCGTTGCAAACCGTGTCGATGATGAGCTGAGTCACCAGATACGGGTCACAGTTGGCGTTGGGTCGGCGGTCTTCAATGTATCCCTTCTGATCTCGGGCAACTTGCCACGGAATCCGGATGGATGCACCACGGTCGGAGACGCCCCACCGGAACTCTTTGTAGGAGCAGGTCTCGTGCTCGCCGGTCAACCGGTCTTCAATCCGGTCGCCGTAGTTGGCGATGTGGAGTTCAGCCCTGGTACCCAATGCATCGGCAGCGGCCTCACAGGCAGCATAGTTGTTCCGCATCAACTCGGTTGAGAAGTTGGTGTGGGCGCCGGCGCCGTTCCAGTCGCCCCTGACGGGCTTGGGATCCAAAGTGGCGCTGACGTTGAACTGTTCACCTATTCGGTAGAGCAACCAGCGGGCAATCCACAGATGGTCGGCCACGGCGGGTGCGCCGATGGGACCGATCTGGAATTCCCATTGTCCGGGCATGACCTCTCCGTTGATTCCGGCAATGGCCAGTCCGGCTTCCATGCAGGCTTCCAGGTGGGCCTCAACGATGGGGCGTCCGAACACCTCATCGGAGCCTACTCCGCAGTAGTAGCCGCCCTGGGGAGCGGGGAACCCATTGTCAGGCCAGCCAAGGGGCTTAATGCCGTCGAAATAGGTGTACTCCTGCTCAATGCCGAACCACATGTCCATCCCGACGAATTTCTCGGCTGATTCGGCGCAAGCGGCCCTGGTGTTGGACGGATGCGGCGTCATGTCAGTAAGTAGAACTTCGCACATCACCAGTTTATGTTTGCCCCCGCGTATGGGGTCGGGGCAAATGAAAACCGGGTTCAAGACACAGTCAGAATTCTCGCCCGGTGCTTGATTGGTACTGGAACCATCAAATCCCCAAACGGGAGGTTCTTCTCCGTCGGCGATTACTTTGCCCTTGGAACGCAGTTTAGCAGTGGGTTTTTGTCCGTCTACCCAGATGTACTCAGCCTTGTAACTCATAACTCTCCATCCTATTTTCTTTGGCCCAGCTAGATCAATCTACGGGGATATTTAGCAGCCCCCCTGTGGCGTTTTACGCTCATTCGTTTGGCAAACTATAGCGAGAACTGGCAGGCCTGGTCAAATCTACCAATGTTCGCCATTTAGTTGCCGTTTGCCGCTCTGATTCTTAACGCCAAATGCCGGTCATCCGGGCGCATCTGAGTTGTAATCCAAGGAACGCTCCACTAGAGTAGCACCTGTTTGTTTCAACTATGTAAACTAGTTGGCCAAAATTGACGAGCCTAGACCAAAGTCTAAATTTGATCAAACCGTCTATTGTGGCCAACCTACCAACCAGAATCGGGTAAACCAGCCAAATTTATCGCCAAACCAGCAACCAGCCATTAAGCAAACTGCCAAAATAAACGACACACCAGCAACCAGCCAAAATAGCCGGAGGTAAAAACGATGTCCATTGATGTAGGAACCGGAATAGCTCGGATACTTAAAGCGGAAGGGGTCGACTGGGTCTCAACCTTCCCAGTTTGTAAGGTAAACAACTCTCTGGGTAGAGAGGGCATGCCCATGGTGATGATGCGGGATGACCGATTCGCCGTGGCCGTGGCCGATGCTTTTTCCAGGATCACAGGCGGCACTAAGATTGGAGTCTGTACCTTCCAAGGTGGGGTCAACGCCGCCGGACTACAGGTGGCCTTCGCCGGAATGGCTCAGGCTTTTGAAGACGGTTCTCCCGTGCTTTGCATCACCGATGGTATCTCCGCCGGAGACACAGAAAACAGCCAATTTGACGTTACCTCAGCATTGAAGTCAGTATCCAAGTGGTACGGCCACCTGGACAAGCCGGAACGCCTGCCCGAGTTCATGCGCCGCGCCTTCACCATGCTGCGCAGCGGACGACCCGGCCCCGTGGTCATCGCTATCCCTGATCCCAACCTCCAATATGATGACACGGCCGATCCCTACATCCCGGTGAAGGGTTCCAAGTCTTTGCCAGACCCGGCAGACGTTTCCGGGGCCATCGACCTACTGTTGAAGGCAGAGAACCCTCTGATCTACGCCGGTGAGGGCGTCATCTACGCCGGTGCCTCTGCCGAATTGACACAGTTTGCCGAGTTGGTGAACACTCCAGTGGTCTCAACTTTGAAGGCCAAGGGCGCTTTCCCGGAGGACAACCCTCTATTTGTTGGTGTCCGCGGCGACCAGGTGAACGAATACTTGAACAAGTGCGACTTGCTGTTCGCCATTGGCTCCAGCTTGTCTCCCGGCCGGTTTAGCCACGGCATCCCGAATGCAGTTAATAAGACGATTGTCCACTGCACGATTGATGAACTGCATATTAATAAAGCCTACCCCACCGCGCAGGCAGTGATTGGAGATGCCCGGTTCACACTCCAGGCATTGATTGCCGATGCTAAAGCCAAGGGTGGTCGCCCTGCTGGAAAAGTTGCGGCAGAGGTTAAAACCTCCCGTGACACGGCGATGACCAAGTACCGAGAGGCAATGGCGTCCAACGACAAGCCAATCAACCCATACCGGGTTTACGCCGGTTTGATGGAAGCACTCGACCCTCTCAAGTCATTTGTCACCCATGAATCGGGTAACACCCGTGACCAACTGAGCACCGTGTATGACACGTTGATTCCCCGTGGTTTCCTTGGCTGGGGTAACGTATCGTCATTAGGATTCAGCTTTGCAGCGACCATCGCAGCCAAGCTGGCCCATCCCGACAAGGACTGCGCTGCCGTCACCGGTGAAGCTGGTCTGGGTTATATGCTGGGACAACTGGAAGTGGCGCTACGCCAGCAGATTGGTATCACAGTGGTCCACGTCAGCAACGGTGGATTCTCTGGCTATGGCCCCGGCTTCTGGGGCGACGGCCACGACCCGTTCACCCATAAAGTCCTGGGTTATGACGATGTGGACATGTCTAAGGTCATTGGAGAACTTGGCTACCACACCGAACGTGTGACCGAGCCAGCCGACGTTGTCTTGGCACTGAGGCGCGCATTTGAAGTAAATAAGTCGGGTCAACCGGCCTACATCGAATTCATTTGCAGCCAATTCCCGGTTTACGGTGGTTGGGTCAGCAAATCTTAGATTCCAACCCTCAGCGTAACTACCCAACAATCTAATATGTCTAAAGAATGCCAGCCCAGATAGCCTTGAGATACAGGCGCTGGGCCGGTATTTTGTGGCCTATTTTCACGTGGCTGTTCACCTGTAACACCGCAGAAGTATGTCGCACCAAATATCACCCCATATACTCAGGAGGATCTATGGTAGAACAAAGTTTATTGAACCGTTTGGACGAAAGAATAGAAAATAAATCCCTGTTGGATCATCCCTATTACCAGGCGTGGAAAGCCGGCGAATTGACGCTGGAAGACCTGCAAATCTACGCCGCCCAATACTATTTCTTTGAGGCCAACTTCCCGCGCTACCTGAGCGCCATCCACACAAAGTGCGACGACCGGGCAGTGCGCCAAAATATTCTGGAGAATCTCTGGGACGAGGAATACGGCGCGGAGAACCACCGCCAACTCTGGCTGGATTTCAGCTCTGCGTTGGGTCTGGACGATCAAGCAGTGGAAAATTCCGAAGCGCTGCCCACGACCCAGGTATTGTTGGACACGTACTCAACCATCACTGACCAGGCTAGTTTCCAAGAAGGTTTAGCGGTCATGTACGCCTATGAAGCCCAGGTGCCCAAAGTGGCCTTGGAGAAGACCAGAGGACTCAAGGAGTTCTACGGTATCGATAGCGACCAGGCCGTAAAGTTCTTTGAAGTCCACAGCACCATGGACGAAGAACATTCAGCCAGGGAGGCTCATGATTTGGCGACCAGCACCGCACCAGACCAGGAGTCAGGTGTGGAAGCCGCGCTACAATCGGCGTTGGACGCCTGGTGGGGCTTTTTGGACGGAGTGGAAGCCATACGCCACTCATTCACGACAGAAGGGACACCCACGGCAGAAGGGACACCGGCCGGGGTTTAACCACCTTAAGTCTATTTAGTTAACCGGGCCGGCAGTCTTCAGTGTTGATTTGAGAATTGACTCGCTGCCGAAACTGCTGGCCCGGTCATTCTTTGGACTGCCGGGCCTAAAACCAGTTACTGATCTTGCCTCTTCGGTAGTGGCAATTGAAGGCATAGTTGAGCAGGGCGAAGGCGCCAGCGGCGACAATGAGGACTCCCACTACG
>CAVODA010000011.1:0-15207 GCA_963694265.1 Dehalococcoidia bacterium | reverse complement strand
CAATTGAGGATTCAGCCCTAGACGGTTGAGTGTGCAGCATGACTACGGCTATAGTGGAACGATTCCACTTTAGGAGCCAAAGCCATGGCAGATAAGATTCGTTTAGGATTTGTAGGAGCTAATATCAGCTCCGGTTGGTCAGTCCAGTCACACTACCCGGCGCTGCTGGCCAGCCCGGATGTTGAGCTAACCGCGGTCTGCACCTCGCGGCCCGAGAGCGCCGAAGAGGCCCGTAAACACTTCGGAGCAAAACTCGCCTTCCACGATTTCCGAGAGATGATGAAGTCTCCAGAGATTGATGCCGTGGCCGTGGTGGTCCGGGTGCCGTTGCACTACGAGCCAACCAAAGCCGCCATAGAAGCCGGCAAACACGTCTACACCGAGTGGCCGTTGGGCCGGACCACCGCCGAAGCCGAGGAACTGGCGGCGCTGGCCAATGCCAAAGGTGTCCAGACAGCGGTTGGTCTGCAATCCAGGGTCAGCCCGGCGTTGATCTATATCAAAGAACTGATCGACTCCAACTATGTGGGCGAAGTTCTGTCCTGCCACGTCACCACCATGCGTGACGGCACACTGGAACGCCCCTCCAGCCGCATATGGAACCTTGATGCCAGTGCAGGCGCAAACACCCTGACCATTGCCAATGGGCACGTAATTGATGCCCTGCGCTTTGTCTTGGGTAACTTCTCTAAGGTGTCATGCATGGTCACAACCCAAGTGCCAAAGATGTATGTGAGCGACACCAAGGAAACTATCGACGCTACCTCTCCGGACAACGTTCAGGTTTCTGGCGTGCTGGAGCGCGGTGCAGCGGCGTCCGTTCACGTCGGTGCCGTCCCCATTGCCGGCAGTGGATTCAGAATGGAGATCTACGGTCGAGAGGGCACGCTGATTACCACCGGGAGCGTATCGTCGCAGCGCGGTGAGATGCTGCGAGTGCAGGGCGCACAGACAGGCGGAGCCTTGGAGGACCTGACCATACCCGAGCGCTTCAACTATGTACCCGACGACTTCCCCCGAGGCGACCCGTTCAACGTTGGCCAGATGTATTCCCTGTTCGCCGATGCAATCCGGACTGGAGAAAACCGCCTGCCAACCTTCGATACAGCAGTTGGGCTCCACCGCTTCATCGACACGATCCAAAAATCGTCAGAAACCGGGCAAATACAAACCGTCAGTTAAGACGGCTGTATTGAAGCCTCTTTCGCTACTGGCCGGCCAATAAAACTAGGGGACGAACCACATGCAGATCGGGATGTTTTACCAGCTACAGGTTCCCAAACCTTGGACGGCCAGCAGCGACTCTGACCACTACTGGGAGATGATGGACCAAATCATCTTAGCTGAGGAACTGGGGTTCGAGAGTGTTTGGATGGCCGACCACCAGTTTCGCACTGAGTGGTCCCACTCCAGCGCCCCGGACGTGACCTTGGCCGCCATCAGCCAGCGGACATCTCGTATCCGGCTGGGAGTGGCGGTCGCTGTGCCACCGGTGCAGCACCCACTCCATATAGCCGCCCGGATGGCCACCCTGGATATCATGAGCAGAGGCAGGGTCGATTTGGGCGTAGGCCGCTCTGGTTACCCGTACCAGATGGCGGCCTTTGGCGTTGACCTGGAGAACGCCACTGGCATGGTGGATGAAGCCCTAGAGATTATTCCTAAAGCGTGGACCGATGGCGAGTTTTCCTACCAAGGGAAGTTCTTTAACATACCGCCTAGGGAAGTCCATCCCAAGCCAGTCCAAACTCCCCATCCGCCGATGTGGCTGGGCTGTAGCCGGGAGGAGACCTTCAGGAAGGCCGGCGAATTGGGCTTGGGTTGCCTGGCTATGTCTGGCGGCGGGCCGGACCACATCACCCAACTGATTAAGGCCTACCGTGAGGGGATCAAGGCGGCCCAACCCGTGGGCAAAGTAATCAAGGACCGAGTCTCCATCAGCACTTTGGCAATCTGCGGTGAAAACCGTAAGAAAACTCAGGAACGGGGCGCTGAGATTCTAGATTGGTACCGACGTCAGCAGGAACTCCGTGATGCCAAGGTATGGCAGGAGCAAGACCCGACCAACGTGCCAACCGACTACCAATGGCATTTTCAACGATCAACGTCTCCTGACTCATCCAAGAAAGAAGAAATATCTTCCCTTGATCTGATAAAACAGGGGCGCTATTGCATCGGTGACCCGGATGACTGCCTCAAGTTCGTGGAGCAGTACGCACCGACCGGCGTGGACGAGATCATGCCGCTGTTCCAGATTGGGCAGATGGCCGGTCAAGAAGTGATGGAGACTCTGCGGTTATTCGGCAAGCACGTTATTCCGAATCTGACGCAGACGTCGGCCAAGTCAGGTTAATCAGAAGACCCCGTCTGGCAGACTAAGGAGTGTCCAGGAGGAATAACTCATCAACGCCAACCACCCTGGGTGCCAGCCCCTGGTCCACCACGTATTGGGCAACGCCTTCCAGAGCGGGGCGGTTGGACGCCACATCGTACGACCAGAAATTAGAGCCAAACGTTCGCCAGGTTTCTTCAATGTGGTCAATTAGGAACGGCAGCGTTAACGCCAATGCGTCGGTGTCGTACAGCCGACCAACTACCAAGTCCTTAGCTTCAGTGAAACCCTTGTGCAGACTCGCGGCCACCCAGGGGTTTTCCGCCAACACATCTTCCTTGATTATGATTGTGTGCATTACCGGAAATATGCCAGTTCGTTTGTAGTAGTCCTGCTCCACCTCCTTGAAGTTGGGAAAGAGACGGACGATGTTCGGCGACCCATTCAAGAACGTTTGTGGTAGGTAGGTGGCAAATAGGGCGTCCAGTTCACTGTCCTCCAGCATTTCTTCTAGGGTCTTGTCATCGGGTATGAATTGCAAATGGATATCATCCGGTAGGTCTAAAGGAACCCAGGGAGCGAGGGCCGGAGTATCTTGGCCGCCCATGAACCAATCGATCTCCGACGGCGCAACTCCATACTCGTGCTGGACCAGACCCTTTATGAACACCGCCGCCGTGGAACTGTATTGCGGCAGTCCTACTCGCTTGCCCCGTAGATCGGCTGGCTTGGTGATGCCGGCGTCGGGCCTTATGTAGATGCAGTCGTGCCTAAAGACCTTCGACAGCATCACGGGTATTGCCACAAACGGGCACTGGTCTCGCGCCTTCAGAATCACGTAAGAAGCCAGTGACATCTCGGCCACGTGAAATTCTTGGTTCTGGATCATGCGTGGGAAAATCTCCCTGGGACGCAAGACGGTTATCTCAGAGTTGATACCCTCAAATTGCACTCGCCCGTCCATCAAAGGTCGAGTTCGGTCGTAGTCCCAGAAAGCGATGTTGAGGTCTAGGTTTGGCATTGGTCTCTTCTAGTCTTTTTAACGGTTAGTTGGTTAAAGGTTTAGGGGAGCAGAAGTTTCCAGAACAGATTAACAAATTTGGCCTGCTCTGAGCGGGGCCGCGCAAATCAGTCTTATTGGGTATCATGAAAGCCGCTATTATTTGGATACAGCCCGAAAGCAGATTTAGAACTAAGGAGTAAATCAATGGATGTTGGAATGATGATGATCTTCTCAAGCTACGGCTGGGAAGAAGGCTCGGACGGTCAGATGTGGGAGGAAGAACTGCGACTTGGGGAGATCGCCGCTGATCTGGGATTTGATTGCCTCTGGTCGGCGGAGCATCATTTCAACGATTATTCCTTTGTCCCCGACAACCTCCAAGTGATGACCCACTTTGCGGCCAAGTATTCCCATATCGATGTGGGCACCGCCGCTGTGATTCTGCCCTGGCACGACCCCCTCCGGGTTGCCGAAAATGCGGCAGTCCTGGATCTGCTCAGTAACGGGCGACTAAGGCTGGGCTTTGGGCGCGGTCTGGCCCGGCGAGAATTTGAGTCCTTTCGCCTCAGCATGGACGAGTCCAGAGGGCGTTTCGACGAGGCTGCTCCAATGATTGTTGAAGCGCTGAAGACCGGGTTCATGGAAGGCGATGGGCCATTTTACAAGCAGCCCCGCACGGAGATCAGGCCCAGGCCGCAGCACTCCTTTGACGGCCGTATCTACTCCGTTGCCTCCAGTGAAGAGTCGGTAATCTCGGCGGCAAAACTTGGCGCACACGTAATCATGTTTGCGGATCGACCGTGGGAGATGCGGCTACCGGCCGTGGAACGAGTACGCGAGTTGCACCGTGAATTCCATGGAACAGAACCGCCCCACGTGATGCTCACTGACTTTGTAATCTGCGGAACAGACCTCGCCCAGTGTGAAGAAGAGGCCCGCCAGTACCAGGGTAAATTCGTGGAAAGCAATTTCTATCACTACGAATTCCTAGGCGAGCATTTCCAAACGGTGAAGGGTTACGACTCCTACCAGCAGAAGGCTGAAATCGCCCGTTCCGCTGGCCACGAAGGGGCGGTCAAGGGATTCATGGAGGCGGCGAGCTGGGGCACCCCGGACAAGATTCTGCGCGGGCTTGAGGACCGCAAGAACCTGTTGGGAGAATTCGAGCTAAATGTATCCTTCCGGTTTGGCGGGACACCGATGGACGTGGCGGAACGGGGCTTGAAACTGTTTGCCGAGGAAGTGCTGCCAGTCCTGAAAACCTGGTAGCTCCTATGGGGTTTTTGGTTGGCCGTTATCCTTCGAATTGCCGAAGAAGCGGCCGCCATAATCCGAGCCACAGGGCAACCAGCAGGGTTATACCGGCGGCCCCGGTCAGGGCGATGGGCCAGCTAATCAAATCCCCGGCCACCGCCAAAGGCAGCGCGCTGAGAAAATGTATCCCAGGAGCCAGTTGCAAGATGCTGAGTACCCGGCCCCGCAACTCTGATGGCACGTTTAGCTGGACCAGTGTGTTTACCAACGGCCAGAACAGCCCGGTGCTAGTTGTCCCCACAAAGAAGAAAATCACCCAGGATGACCAGTACCAGCGCGACCAGGCGAACAGTGTTAAGAACAAGCAAAGAAATAGCAGTGAAGCAACCAGCAGCCAAGACTTGCGCTTAAAGTCGCCCAATGCTGCCAGGATGAAACTGCCCAACAGCGAGCCCAGGCCAGCGCCCAACCACAGTAGCCCTGTTCCGCCGGCACCAACACTCAGGACCTCTTCAGTGAATGCTGGCAGCACCTGCCGGTATGACATGCCAAAGAACGCGAACGCGAACGCCAAGCCGATTACGGTGTAGAGCACCGGCGTTGAGGTAACGCAGCGCAGCCCTGCTTGGACGTCCTTGCGTATCGTTGCCGCAGGCGCTTCTGCTCTGGGCGGCATGTTCTTGATCATTGCCAGGAATATGATGCCAACTGCGTATAGAGCCGCGTTGGCAAAAAGCGCAGTCCGCATGCCAGCCAGTTCGATGATTCCACCAGCAAGCGCCGGCCCGATTATCTGCCCGGACTGGTTCATCATGGAGTGCAAAGCCACGGCGTTCATCATGTCTTTTCGCTGCACCAGATCGGCGACCAGCGCCATCCTAGCGGGCATGTTGATGGCTTGAATGAACCCCAATAGAGCGGCCACAGCAAAGATGTGCCATAGCTCCAACAGGTCAGCGAGATTCAAGAAGGCGAGGACAAGTATCAGTGCTGAGACGGCAACGCGGGTGGTGATCAAAAGCCGAATTCGGTCCACCCGGTCCGCGATGATGCCGCCCAATAGCGAGAAGATGACGTTTGGCAGGCCGTAGGCAAAGATTACCAGTCCCAGCTTGTAAGAAGATTCGGTGAAGTCTAGAACCAGGATGCCAATGGTCAGGAACTGCATCCCTTGGGCCATTGCTTGAGCAGCCCCGTTTAGCCAGAACCAGCGGAAGTTGCTATAGCGGAGGGCTTGGAACATCTTGAATCTGTTCCGGTCTATTTCAGGTGTTGAAACTGACATTCGTTTTTGATTAAAAAGCTGAAAAAAGGCCGATACGAATCACCGCACAGCTATTCTGCAAAACAAAACACGGGGTAAATCTTGAAGAGTAAGGGGCCACGCCCAAAATCATTGACGTATGGCCCCGTAGAGCTAGGGCCAACTATATCATGGGCTTCGTCTTGGGCCTGATGATGGGGATGGATCGGCGAAGATCTAGAGAATCTTGTCCAGGATTGCGATTATCTCCGGGTCACCACCGGCTGGTGGTGTCCAGTTAACGTGTACCACCCTCGCTCCCTGGGTTTCCAGGTTATCCGCAAAGTCTTCCACCCCCAGGTTGATGGCTGCAACCGGGGAGGCCAATAGTTTGTCGATCTCTGTTTCAAATTCCATCGTCTAGTCCTTGTTGGCAACCAGTTGTACGGCATACTGGGCCGCCTGGAGCGCCGACTTGAATACCGTCGCCCCTGCTTCTTCCAGTAACGCTGCTTGGCTATCTAGCCCTTGGTGATCAAGTTCAGTTCCGCAGACAGATACCACCACGCTTAACTCGTCACCCCTCTGTTTGGCGGTCCTTTTTGCCTGGGCAATTGCTGGGGCAATCTCTCCGGCAGGGTCGTCCGACGCCACATAACCCAGGATGCAGTCCAGAAGAATCACCGCCACTTCAGGGTCTAGGGCCTCAGAGAGGATTCGTTCCACACGTTGGGTTGAATCGACCATCGGGTGGGGTTTGCCTGCGGTGAATTCGTCGGCGCCCATGTCTATCAAGGTGTGCTCTACACTGACCATCGAGTCGGCTAGAAGCTTGTCTTTATCGAGAGGTTCGTTGGAGTGGGCTGGAAGTCCGGCATCACGGAGAACCTGTTGGGCCTGGTAGCACAGAGTCCCTCCGGCAAACACGCCGCGCACGTACTTTTGGCTGGCTTTGATCTTCGATTGCTCGCGTTGGATTACATCCGGGGTGATATCGTTTCCTTCGTCAACACGCATACCCCCAGCCAGCCGGATGGCGGCGGTGGTGGCATCATCCAAGTTGTGGGTGGTGGTGACGTTGCCCGTGTCAGTATTCGGGAACAATCCCTTTTCGCTACCCAGGTAGCAGGTGACCACCGGCTTGGAGCAGACGGCTATGCGCTGGTTTACCAAGGCCAACGTCTTGGCTCCGGGCGGCTTTGAGACCAACAAAATAACTGCAGTATTGGGGTCTTTGTCTAGTGCATCCATAACTTGCAGCGTGGAGATGGCGCCAATGTCGTCGGACAGGTCTCGGCCACCAACGCCAATGGCATGGGAGATGCCGGAGCCCCAGCGGTGGGCCAGAGCTGTCACTTCCTGAGTACCGGTTCCTGATGCGCCAATCACGCCGATGGATCCCCTGCGGACGGCATTGGCAAACCCCAAGCCAACGCCGCCGACGATGCTGGTGCCGCAGTCCGGGCCCATGACCAGCAGCCCTTTCTCCGCAGCAGACAGCTTGAGCGCTAGTTCATCTTCTATCGAAACGTGGTCGCTGAATAAGAAAACGCTGAGACCGTTCTGAAGCGCTTGGCGGGCTTCCCTGGTGGCAAACTCGCCCGGCACTGATATGACGGCCAGGTTGGAATCTGATTGCTGAGTTAATGCCTGGTCGATGGTCCGGACGTTCGCCACAGTGGCCGTCTTGCCAGTGTCACGGACCAAAAATTGCTCAAGTGAGCCAATAACCTCACGGGCAGCGTCGATTGATTCTGCCTTGAGTGATACCACCAAGTCGTTGCTGGACGCACCCAGCGAATCAATGCCTTCGTAACCAGCGTCGGCTAGGATTTGAACGTTCTTAGGGGTGCCCATGACCATGGCGGCGTAGTTGATACCCGGCTGTTCGCTTAGGCGTTTGGACACTCGCATGAGGAACACGGAATCGAAGTAGCGGTTTTCTAGTAAGGCCGATTCTGTAATCATAAAACTCGTGCCTACTCCAGACCGTACTTGGCGGCAAACGCCCTGAGTGCATTGTGGAAACAAGCCATGGGCGGGCGGACCAACCCGGCCCCGATTATGGAATGGCCGGGTTCCTTGTGGGCTATCGCCGTATCGATGATTGGCAAGGTGCCTGATGCTGCCACCTTTCTGATATCGATACCAACCGCTGTGCCCTCAAACCCAAGGGCAGGGATGGAATAATCCGGACTTAGACCGGTGGTAATTTCCCGCATATCCCGGCTGTAGTTCAGGGCTTCTTCCGGAGTTCCGCCCACCAGTGACAGGATGCCTGGTGCGCCGCCAAGGGCAAACCCTCCCCAGCCAACAGTCTCGGTGATGGCCGAGTCTCCCATGTCGAACCCTCCATCTCCCTCCCCATAGCCGGGCAGGTATAGGCCGTCGATTGCCGGAGACGGCGCGGTGAACCAATCGCCGTCCAGACCGCTGACATTGATGCCAAATTCGTAGCCGTTGCGGGCCATCGCCGTTACAACGGTGGAATATTCTATCCCCCGAGCAGAGTCGGCGGCCGACTTGGCCGAGGCCATGGCCAGACCTAAGAACAGCAGGTCGTGGCCGGAAATATAACTTAGGGTGCTAATCAGGTCGGCAGTTGCCACACCAGCTTCAATCATCGGAACGGCCATGGCTCCGGCAAAGATGGCACTGGCGGCGTTGGGGCGGTTGTGTAGTTCGTCCCCCATCTGCAAGGCCTTGGCTATGATTGGCTTGAGGCTCAGGCCGCCCATGTGCCGGACACCCTGCCCCAAGGAAGGAGCCCAGACGTCGCGCCATTGGCGGAGTCCGTCGATCGCTTCGGTGTGGTAGTTGCCAAATTGCTGCTGGTCTTCCACCAACCGGCAATACGCTCGGTTGCCGTGGGTCCGGTTTTCCACCACGTAGACCGGCAGCGACTTGGAGATGGTCCCGGCCATTGGGCCAACCGCGTCGTGATGGTGGTTTGGTTCCAGTTTTATTCCACCGCTGCTGAGCAACTTTTCAGCGCCTTGGATGTCATCGGCCCAGCCTTCAAAGATGGTCATGGCGATAACCGCGCCTTTCTGTGCGCCGCTCATGTTTGGCCATTCCACCGGTGGGCCAGAGTGCAAGACCATGCGGTCTACCAATCCGGGTACCACCTTGCCCGCTGGCAGAATGTCCACCAGAACCGGGTCGGCGGACACTATGCGGTTGAACGCTTCGGCGTTGGCAGCTTGTATTTTTTCCTTGATGTCTATGGGGTCAACTCCAGTAAATCTAAGCAGCGGTGGGAGATAAAATCGTTCGGGCCCGCTGGCTCACGGGCAACAGTCCGGCGAGCATTCCGGTCAGCATATCCCAACCAGAACTTTGGCCGATCTGGGTGACATTGCGCACGTGCTTGGCGGCATCAAAATGGTTCGAGTTAGTGAGTAGGTCTTCAGCTAATTCATGGAGTGACGCATGGCTTTCGCCCTCAGCTAGGTCGTTGAGTAGGGCGCGGCTGATGTCTGAAGTCAGAATCTTTGATTGCTCTAGCAACCTTGAAGTATCGCCCATTCCCCACCATCGCTCGGCCGGATAGACCGCGCTCAAATGCCGGGACATGAACAGCAGCCCGCCGACAAAGTCGTCACCCGACGGTGTAAGTCCGTGGCCGAGCCCAATTAATTGCTCGGAAAGACCCAGCGCTGATTCGAAGTTGCCACAGCGGCAAAGAGGCAGCAATTCTCTGACCTGCTTGACCCCGGCGGCGACCAAGGGTGAAGCGCAGTTCGGTAATTGAATATTCTCTAAGTCGTTGTTGTCTAGATTAAACAATGCCAGCGCCATGCCAAGGTTTTCACGGCCCTGAGTTTCTCTCTGATGCATCTCCTGGGCGGCCCGAACCAGTGCTTGGTACCTGTCTCTCAACGTAGGGAGCGACACCGCGTCTGACACTGATGGAGGCGTTATTTTCCAAACCTGGCTGTCTCGCAGGTCTAACTCGACGCCGTTACTGAAATGCAACGAGCCGTCTTGGACCCAGATTCGGAGCCCAACCTGCAAAAGCGAAAGGTCCAAGCCTGTCAATAACGACCGGGGATGCGGTTGCTGGCCAAGAGGGCAGACAGCGAAGATGTTCCAGCTGTCCGTGGCGATATAAACAGCCTTGGAACTGGCAAGAATGACCTCTCCGCAAACTCCCGGCGTGTTCAGATAGCGGTTGGCTTTGACGCCAATCGTGCTGTATCTGGGAGCACAATACTCGCCAACGCGAAAGCCGGGGTGCCAGTCGGGCAGGGTCGTCGTTAGTGTCATGGCACCCGACTAGGGTCGGAGATCCTCGGTGACCGATTCTAGTGCTGAGGCCAACGCTAGGATAATGCCGTCATCGAAGGGAGCTCCCACAAATTGGGCTCCCACTGGCAGTCCGCCAGAGGTGAGACCAGCCGGCACTGATAGCGTGGGGAAGCCGATCATGCTCCAGGGAATACAGTTTCTGGAAAGAATAGTTAGGTACTGTTCTGTGTCTTCTGCTTTGACCGCTGGTACCAGGGTGGTGGGCATGATGAACGCGTCAAAACCCTGCATCTCGGCGAGCATGCGTTCTTGGAACTCCGCTCGGAACCGTTGGGCGGTTATATAGTCCACCGCCTTGATCTGTGATGCCTCGTCAAGTTGTTCAAATACCTGTTTGATGTACAACGGGCCGGCGTCAGGGAACGCCCGTTGGTACGCTGCGGCTTCAACCCGGCTGATGATCAGTCCTAGGTTGTTTGCTAGACGGAAATCGTCCGCCGACGGCAGATTGGTTTCAATCACTTCAACACCAAGCGATTTCAGGGTTTCCACGCAGGCATTGAATGTCTCCAGTGTCTCGGGGTCTGCGCCCTCCAAAGCCTCAACTGCCAGGCCGACACGAAGACCGGTTACGTCTTTGAACAGATAATCAGTGTAGTCGTCTTTGGGCTGATCGAGGGTCCCGGAGTCTTTGGCGTCGAAGCCCTGGATAATGTTCATCATGATGGCCACATCTTCGCTGGTGCGTCCCATCAATCCGGCGTGGTCCATGGTCCATGACAGAGTGACGATACCGTCCGTGGACACCAGTCCGTAAGTCGGTTTGTAGCCCAGAGTGCCGCACAAAGATGCGGGCACACGGATGGATGCCCTGGTATCAGTGCCCAAACTAAGCAGGCTCATGCCAGTGGAAATAGTGATTGCCGAACCGCCGCTGGAGCCGCCCGGATCGCGGCTGGTATCCCACGGGTTCCTGCTCTGCGGTGTGGTCACCCCCAGGGCAAACTCGTGGGTATGGGCTTTGCCAATTATGATTGCGCCAGCCTCTCTTAGAAGTCGCACTGCGGTAGCGTCATCGTCGGGCATGAACCCTTCCATGACCTTGGAGCCGGAGCTGGTGGGCATACCCTTAACGTGGATTACGTCTTTCACTGAGATTGGTAGACCGTGGATAGGGCTGCGTAGCTTGCCGTTGGCCCGTTCTGCGTCCAATGCTTCCGCAATGGCCATCAGTTCAACTTCCGGGGCAATGTGGGCAAATGCGTTGAGTTCCGGCTGCAGCCGGTTGATCACCTCAAGGGCAATTTTTGTCTGCTCAACGGCAGAAGTTGCGCCCTCCGCCATCAGGCGGCCAGCATCACCCACCGGCCCGTGCCGTCCACCATTTATGGAAGGAAGGGCGCGGATGTCCCGCTTTTGGGTTTTGCCCATCCTGGCGACACTGGAGATAAAACCAGGTCTGCGGTCTACTTTGTCAGTGGCAAAGGCTTGGGCGTCTTCTATGGCAATCCGGAAACTTGTACGGGTATCCATTGGTCTCCATTTATTGTGGATCTACTGGGAGAATCTACTGGGTAATGGCGTTTATGAAATCACTGGAATTAGACACCGCGCCAAACACTCCACCCTGCATTTTAATCATCTTCAGGGCGGCGGCATAATTGCCTTCGTCGGTGGCGCCGGTGCAGTCTTCCAATAGTAGGCATTCGTAGCCAAGGTCGTTGGCTTCGCGCATGGTTGTGTGCACGCAGACATCGGTTGTGATGCCGGTGAGCACTATATGGGTGACCCCCCGGTTTCTGAGCACCAGGTCCAGGTCAGTGGAGCTGAACGCACCCTTGGTCGGCTTGTCGATGACGGGCTCGCCTTCTTGTGGGGCCAGTTCGTCAATGATCTCCCAACCTGGTTCGCCGCGCACTAGGATTCGTCCGTTTGGTCCCGCATCACCAATGCCAGCACCAATCTGACGCGACCGCCAAAGCTTGTTGGGCGGACAGTCTGAAAGATCCGGCTTGTGACCTTCTCGGGTGTGAACGATGGTGAACCCGGGTATTTGACGGCACGATTCCAGCACGTTTCGCGTTGGTTCAACGCCCCTTCTGGTCAAGGAAATATCGTAGCCCATGGTATCCACGTAGCCGCCTGGCCCGCAGAAGTCGTGCTGCCAATCAATGAGGAGTAGGGCCGTATGACCGGGAACAATGTCGCCGTCGTAGGGCCATTCGTATGGGTCGGCGGAAACTGTATTGGCCACGGTTTACTCCTTGAAAAATGAGGCGATCCCGAGAGTTTGATATAAGCCTGATAACGTGAGGCAGGCCCGGCGATAACCGGGCCTGCCTCACTGTTTGCTCCAATATTTGCTATTGAACCCTAATTATGCCGGAAGTTAGTTGGTCCTGCCGGTGATTCCCTGCAGGAGGTAGCCGGTTCCTTGCAGTTGTTCATCAGTTGGGACTACGCCGTCGGCAATCTGGATCACTCCATCTTGGTCAACGATGGGACCGGTGAAGGGTTGGAAATTGCCAGACCGTAGCCTCTCCACTGTGTCCAATGTGCTCTGTTTAACCTCGTCGGATAAGAAGCTGCCAAAGGGAGACAACTGAACCCAGCCTGCGTCCAAACCTTGGAACATGACCGAGCTCTTGTAGGTTCCCTGGCGGATTGCAGCGACGATTTCAGAGTAGACCGGGCCCCAGTTCCAGGCGGCGCCGGTTAACCAAGCGTTGGGGGCGGCGGGGCTAGCGTCTTGGTGGAAGCCGGAGACGAAGATGCCCGCCCTCTCTGCAGCCTCAACGATGGTCTTGGTGCAGTCTTGGTGCTGTGTTAGTACGTCCACGCCAGCGTCAACCATGGCCTGTACGGCGGTGGCCTGCTTGGCCGGGTCACACCAGCTGCTGGTCAACACGAATGTTGTTTTGATGTCGGGGTTAACTGATTGCGCTCCCAGGTGGAAGGCGTTCACGTTGAGCAATGTTTGTGGGATGGGGAATGCTGCTATGAAGCCTAATTTACCGGTCTTGGAAGTATGACCGGCCAGTTGGCCAGCGGCGTACTCTAATTGCCAGATGTTGCCGAAGAATGACGAGTAGTTTTCAAAGCTCTCTACGTCACCCATGTGTAGAAACATGATATCCGGGTACTTTTCAATGATGGCCTTGGTGGGGCCGGAGTAGCCATAACTGGTGGCGAAGATGATCGTGGCGCCGTCTCGAATCATCTGCTCTTCAACTGCCTGAACGTCGGCAGTCTCCGGTATGTTCTCAGATCGGAGAACTTCAATGTCCGGGAAAGCCTTCTCCAGGTATTGGCTGCCTTCGGCGGCGGCCTGGTTGTAGCCGAGGTCCTTCTGGGAACCAACAAATATGAAGCCAACCTTCAGTTTTTCACCGGCGGCCAAGGGCTTGGCTGCGGCGGCAAACTCAGAGGTCGCGCGGAACGAACTGTTGGCAGTGGCATCCTCAAATCCCTTGAGGAATAACTCCGTAGAACCACCGCGGAGTTCAGCCGTGGACGGGCTGGTGGCAGTGATCGACGTTGGTCCTGAAGTGTCTGTGCTGGAGCTGGCCGGGACTGCCGTTGGCTCAGCGTGGACAGCGGTTGGATCGTCACTGCCGCAGGCGGCCAAGGCCACAATGGCCATGAGCATGAATACTCCAATCAGTATTCGATGGGAGTGCGTAAATATGGGTAGTTTCCGAATCCGGTTATACAAACTTATTCCTCCTGAAATTTTAGGAACTATTTAGTGAAGTCGAGTAATCAATATGATTGAAAAGCCCGACATATTCATGACATGACTTATCTGATAAGACGGCGATCATGTCATTCCCTTGGCTGATTTTTGCTCGTTTTTAGCTGGTTTTAGCTGGAAACTGCTGGTGGATGCGTCAAGTTGTTGCTTTTAACACTCCCTTTAGCCCCTCTGGCATGGCACGGGCTGCGGCATGGCTCCAAAGGGCCATGACGAAGATGATTATCAAATACGGGAGCATGTCCAGAATGAATGGCGACACTGGAGCGCCAACCGTCTGAAGCTGTAATTGCAGGCCAATTGCGCCGCCAAATAACAACGCGCCCACCATGGCTCTGAGCGGAGACCACATGGCGAAGATGACGAGGCCTACGGCGACGAAGCCGCGACCCACGGTCATCCCTTCTGACCAGGTGTGGGTGAATCCCAATGAGAGCTGGGCACCGCCTAAACCAGCCAAAGCTCCGCCAATGGCGATGGCGGCTATCTGGATGACGTACGGGTTTCTACCGGCTGCGTAGGCAACGCTGATACTCTCGCCTACTGCTTTCAGACTCAGACCCGTTCGGGTGTAATGCAGTCCCCAGAAGAGCAATGGCCCCAGCCCGTAGGCTATGTAGGCCAATATGTCCTGATCGAACAATGCGCTGCCGAACTTGGGTATTTCAGACAAGAACGGTATGGCGATCGGGTTCAATCCCCCAATGGTACTGTCCACATAGCTACGTCCGGCGTAGGCCGTGATGCCCGCTCCAAAGAGGGTCAGGGCAAAACCCGTCGCCAATTGGTTAGTGTTCCTATAGATGACCAGGTAAGCCAGAATCAGGCTTAAAGCGCTGCCACCAATCATGCCGGCAAAAATGCCCAGCGTGACTGACCCAGTTTCCACGGTGGCAATGAAGCCAAAGCAGGCTCCCATGAGCATTGAGCCTTCAATACCCAGGTTAATCCTGCCGGCCCGCTCGGTAATCAATTCACCGTAGGTGGCGTAGAGAACGGATATCCCAGGGCCAACTGCCCCAGTTAAAGTTCCACCAAGTACTAGCCATACATCGCTCATTCTGTCTTACGCTCGAATCGGCGAAAACCGAGGATAGAGAACAGGACAAGACCAATCAATATCAACATGGCCGCTGATGGCAGGTTGCCGCTGAATTGGAGAACATCTCCGCCAACAACTATCAAAGCGATCAGGAAGCTGGTGCCAATAATGCCGATTGGGTTGTGGTTGGCCATCCAACTAGCCAAGAATCCCATGAACCCCAGGCTGTTGGAGATTCCGGGTCGTAGGTGATGTTGGATGCCGGATACCTCACTCATGCCTGCGAGACCGGCCAGGCCGCCGCCGACCAGCATGGCAATTATGATGT
>CAVODA010000010.1:0-17068 GCA_963694265.1 Dehalococcoidia bacterium | reverse complement strand
ATCCAACGTGCGTTTAGGTAGTCCTCTTCCGTCAATTGCTCCGGCCTGTGTTGGGCCCAGTAGCCCTCTGGGAACAGCAGGCCATTGCGCCTGGAGTTCTGCATAAAGGGGGCCATCATGTCGTGGGATTTACCATACTTGCGACAATACTCGGCAAACTGGAGGGCTGTACCGTAGGAGCCGGGTGCGCCCCAGAGCGTGCGACCCGGAGCCATGGCGAAGCTGCCAGGGACTGTATCTTGGGTACTGATTCCGGCCTGGTTGTAACGGCCTTCCAGGTTGTGCCAACTCTTGAGCACCAAACAGGTGTGGGTGCGACCTTCGCCAACGGCCTGAGCCGCAACGACGATGGCATGAGACATGCAGCCGGGGCCGTACATGGTGAACTTAACGTTCGACAGCTCCGGCATATTCTTCAGGATCCACTCTGCGCTCAACTTGGCAATGCCGTCCAAAGGATCGTCAGTCTGGTTGTAGGCGTTAACCACATCCATCGGGATAGGGTCGCCTTCCGGCCAGTGCGCTCCGGTGGTGGTTACGGGATCTAGCACCAGACCATCAATCTGGCTTGGGTCAACGCCGGCATCCGCGATCGCCTGTCGCAGCGCAAAGATGCTATTGGCTCCCATGGTATTTTCGGCAGTTCCGTCCCAGCGGCGAGTAGTAGGCGAGTGGCCAATACCAACGGCTGCTACTTTGCCTTTATGTTCCCAGACTCCCAACCCCTCGGTTGTTCGGTACATGGAAGCTGGAGCATTTTCTGTGACCATAATTAACTCCTGTGTGGGGGTATTACCTGTGTCGGGTATTACCTGTATCGGATTTTAAATGAGGTATTTAGTGATGAAATCCAGGAAAGGCTAGCTTACCACTCGCCATTCGGGAACTTTCTGACCGTTGGCCGTTTCTTCAAAAATCACTTCCACCGCGGCACCAACGGGGACATCGTCTATCGGGGTGCCGGGCAGGTGGGAGTACATCTGAATTCCAGAGTCTTCATCCAGCGTGATGACTGCCAGGTTGAATGGCTGGTCCTGTTGCAACAACCTAACGGGGCAGTCATACACCACACCGTAGTTGTAGATCTTGCCCTTGCCACTCATAAGTTTCCATTCCATGTTGTCGCCAGACTTACATTTTGTGCAGGCCGCCACCGGGGGGTTGTGGAGCCGGTTACAGGCGCTGCAATTTTGTATTTCCAATCTGCCTGCGTTGGCGGCATCCCAAAATGGTTTCGACAAATCGTCGGGTATCACACCCTGCTTGACCATAATTCCCACCTACTTCTGAAATTTTATTGAGCGTACCCGCTCGTTTTTGATAACAAAGGATTTACCGAGTCAACAATATTAACATTTCTTGATTATGTCAAAACGTTGGGGTAGCGAGTTTAATTGTAATGGGCTATTCCAGCAGTTAACCAGTAGTAGCCCATCAGTAATCGAACAACCCAAAAATCCACCGGGAAATTGCCGGGTCCAGTGGGTTGCAGGGCTGAAGGGTCACGTCTCTTCGCAGATGGCTTGGCCCTCCCGTGGGGATGCCGGGAGCTGGGTCTACGGCCACGCACAAACCGTCATGGATGCCGTCGCCAAGGCGGATTATGTCAAAGTCCACTGTGAAAATCTGGTTTGGCGAGTTTGAACAGGGCCTGAAAAATATCTGGGAACCAGATGTGGTTCCATCAGCCTCAATACACAGATCGTAGGCTTCCATATATATCTGCCCCGGACTGGGGTAATCAAAGGCAAAAAGTTCATCCTCGGCAGTCTCAATCTGTTTGCAAGTGTGGACTTGGAGGGCGGCCTGCAATCTGACGGAGGTACCGGATCCGGGAACGTCCAGGCAGTAGAACTGAGGTTCGTCCAGGGGATCAGTCAGTTGGATGAAAACCGAGCTGATATCAGCCGTGTCAGGTGTGGTGGCTGACGGTGGTTCTTTTGTTAGCGTCTCTGTGGGATTGGTTTGCGTGGCGAGTGCTTCTATAGTTGGAACCGGAGCACTAGTTGGCACAGCCGTTGCTTGGGGCGGGGAGGTGGAGGTGGCTGCGGTTCCGCAGGCCGTGAGAACGACCAACGAGAGCAGAGCAAGCACAAATACAATCCGTTTCGACATTGAGACGGAGTATAGCGGTTAGATACCGACCCCGCCAGAATGACTCTACATTTAAGAACCACAAACGGGAACGAAAAACGGGAACCACGATCGGGCAGTCCATTTAAATTTTGCCCCCCAGAATTGAGCGTACTCTTAGCCTGTGACATTGACACTTTCAAGCGCCAAACCTACGATGTCTCAAATTGCTTTTTACCGTGCTGATCTTTCCCCGCTGACGTTACGCATCAGTACGGTTTGTACTGCGCTCAGGCGCTATATTCGGAGATTCGAGTATGCCCACCAGACAAGAGATTGCACTGATCGCCCATTTGATGCGACGCGCCGGTTTCGGCGAGCCACGTGCGGACCTGGTAGCCCGTGCCGAAAAAGGTTACGAAGCTATCGTTGAAGAACTGCTCCATCCGGAAGACCAGCCTCCCATTGATGAAGAGTTGATGTACCGAATCCTCCCCGGTTACGAAGGTGCACTTGGCCCGCCAATCAGTCAGGCTGATTGGATGTTCCGGATGGTGAATACCCAGCGTCCATTGGAAGAAAAGATCGCCCTGTTCTGGCATCAGATGTTCGCCACCAGCAACTCCAAGGTTGACAATCCGCCGGAGATTGGCCGTCAAATTGCCATGTTCCGAGAGTATGGACTCGGCAAATACGGTGACCTACTAGTTGAATTGGCCAAGTCACCCGCCATGATCTTTTGGTTGGACAACCACGGCAACCATGACGGCGCCATCAATGAAAACTGGGGCCGCGAATTACTGGAACTCTTCTCTTTGGGAGTGGGCAACTACACCGAGGACGATATCAAGAGTGCGGCCAGGGCCTTCACCGGCTGGACCATTGCCCCGAAGATTCCCCGGAACCCGCTGGGCCGTTTCTTCTGGAATTTTGAGTACAAACCCGAGGACCACGACAACGGAGAAAAGACGTTCTTGGGCCGCACCGGAAACTTGAACGGCGAAGAAATAATGGGCATCATCGTGGACCAACCGGCCTCTCCCCGATTCTTGGCCCGGCATCTCTATAGATTTTTTGTTGCAGACGAACCAGAAGTTTCCAGTTGGAATTCCACACCTCCCAACGACCCGGTAGCTATCGACGTTCTGGTGGACGCATACAACGAATCGCACGGCGATATAAGGTTTATTCTGCGGGTACTTTTCAATTCTGACTTCTTCAAGAACTCCCTATTTGCCAGGGTCAAAAGCCCAGCAGAACTAATCGTCGGCACCGTGCGCATGGCCGGGAATTACGAGGGGTTCAGACCCGGATTCAACAACCTGGCCCTTGAGTGCGCCTGGCAGGGACAAGAACTGCTCAACCCGCCCAGCGTTGAAGGTTGGCACACCGGTGCCGCATGGATCGACGCCGGGGCTTTGATGCGCCGGGTCAATTTTGCAGCGGGCGTTCTGGGAGATATTTCCCACCCTGGAGTTCGAGCAATCGTTGACCGGGTCCAGTCCCAGCCGAACAACTCTGCACAAACCATGGTTGCAGTCTGCCTAGACTCCATGGGGCCGCTGCAGGTCAGCGACACAACCTTGAAAGAACTACTCAGCCACGCCCTCAAGGGCGGGAAATTAGCCTGGAACACGCCCGAAGAGATCAGCTCTTCAGAAGATAGAGTGGGCAAGTTATTAGCCCTGATTGCCGCCTCAAGGGATTATCAATTTGCCTAACCCAGGTCGCCTAGCCCAGGTCACCTAGCCAAACACCCGGAACAACTCCGGGGGAGATAGATAATGGCAACAACATCCAAAGACCCCGTCTTGGTCATACTGCAACTCACCGGGGCCAACGATTACCTAAACACGATTGTTCCGTATACCAACGGCCATTACTGGGACGCCCGACCCAAGGTCAATATCCCAGCCGACCAGGTTGTGCCCATTGATGACGAACTGGCTTTCCGTTCGGACATGGACCAGTTCAAAGATATCTACGACAAGGGCAACATGGCCATCGTCCACGGCGTTGGATTTGAGAACTCGCCTCGGTCGCATTTTAGAGCCATGGATATCTGGCATACCTGTGAGCCGAACAAGATTGGCACCGACGGCTGGGTGGCCAAGGTCATCCGAGACCTGGACCCTATCGGGGAAAACGTGCTGAAGGGTGTGAACTTTGGGCAGGGTCTGCCCAGGGCGATGACCATGCGCGGCGTGCCCATAACATCTGTTAACCACCTGGCTACCTACGGCGTGTTCTCGTCAGTGTCCGGGATAAATTCCCAAGACGAGCGCACCCAGCTCCTCGATAGCTTCGCTCGGATGTATTCTCCCGCCATTGGCAGCGGACTGACCATGGAGTATCTGGGGCAGACCGGACTGGATGCGCTGAGGGGTGCCGACATCATCAAGGTCGCCCCACAGCAATATTCGTCAACTGTCGAGTACGGAAACACAACAATCGCAACCAACCTGAAGGACGTGGCGCAGGTACACCTGGCCGACCTGGGAACCCAGGTCTTCTACACCTCCCACGGTCCCTTTGACACGCACTTCAACCAAGGCGGCTCCCACGCCAAGCTCTGGATGGACATCTCCGAGGCCGTGGACAGTTTCTTTGCCGACCTCCGTGAGCACGACGCCAGCGAGAACGTGGTGATGATGATCTTCAGTGAGTTTGGCCGGCGTGTCCGCGACAACGGCACTGGAACCGACCACGGAGCAGCCGGTGTGGCCTTTGTCATCGGCGACCGGGTTAAGGGCGGCATGTACGGCGCTTACCCTTCGCTGAAACCGGAAAATTTAACCCAGGGTGACCTGGAGCCGAACTACGACTTTCGCGGCTTGTACTCCACGATCGTGGACAAATGGATGGGATTGGACGCCGTGCCGATAGTGGGCGGTCAGTTCGAGCAAATGTCATTCGTCTAGAACAGACTGGCAAAACACACAGACTTATAAAAATTGTGAGCGGGCCTATTTTGAGTTCGCCGTTTGGAGAACCGCAGTGCTGACAACAGTCGCCGCCGGTCGGGTTTTCGACTATAGCCATTGCATCGGCATGTACAGCCAGTCCGGCCAAGGATTCTGGACACCCCAGGATTTTGTTCTGGGCAAAGATGGCCGTGTCTATGTACTGAGCCGGGGTGTGGAACAGCTAGGCCAAAGGGTCAGCAAGATTAGCCTCGACAGTGAGTTTCAAGGCCAGTTCGGATCGTTTGGCGGTGAAGATGGACGCTTCATCTGGCCCCGCTCCATAGACGTTGATCAGGATGGTCGAGTCTACGTTTCCGACGAATTCACCAACCGGATTTCAGTCTTCGATGTCGAGGGGGCTTTCCGCTTTCACTGGGGCCGATTTGGCACTGACGATGGTCTGCTGAGTGGTCCATCAGGAATCGCCTTCGACTCACAAGACGACCTCTGGGTTGTCGACAGTCTGAACCACCGGGTGCAACGCTTCGCCAGGACCGGCGGGTTCAAGTCGAACTTCGGCCAACAGGGCACTGAGGATGGAAGTTTCGAGATGCCTTGGGGTATCTGTATCGACCGCAACGACGACATCTATGTGGCCGACTGGGGCAACAACCGAGTCCAGAAATTTTCCCCAGACGGCAAGCTGTTGGTGAAGTTTGAAGGCACCGCATCTGGGCTGGGTTCGCTGAAGGGGCCGTCCGGCGTGGCTGTAGACTCGGATGGTGATGTTTATGTGACCGACTGGGGTAATCACCGCGTTCAGATCTATGACGCTGATGGCCGTTACATCACGACCCTAGTGGGAGACGCGCAGGAGCCGTCACCCTGGACGCAGACTTACATCAACGCCAACCCGGAGATAATCAAAGCCCGACGCCGGGCGGACATGGAACCGGAGTGGCGCTTCCGCAGACCTGTGGCGGTGAATGTCGATGCCAATGACCGAATCGTGGTCTTAGAGTCATACCGGCACCGAATTCAAATCTACAACAAGCTCAAGGACTACGAGGAACACTCGCTTAACCTGTAGCCCGGCAGCCAACGAATTCCGGTTTGATTCTGTGTTTATCTAGGCTTAAGAAGAAGAGTCGATTGTTCCAATCACACGGTAATTCGAGTCTAACACTGGAACCAATTGAAGATCGTTTACATGAAGAATATCTTTGCTATGCGACGATGACTGGGACGACAATACGAATATATTCCGGTCATTCCATTTTTTCGCGAGACTTAAAATTGTAGAAGCACTATCTGTGCCAGACCGTTCTTCGAAGTCCCTCGCATATATTAAGCCCTGGAAGATGTTTGCGTCATCGACAATTGGAAAGACTCGCTGACTTTGATCAGAGATTACCTTCTTCATTGTTCCAACCGTGGTGCTAGGTTTTACTATGAAATATCTCATCAATCGTCAAGTGTACCCTTTACAGGTTCAAGTATTTTACCTGCCTCTGGAATCACCTCCGAAGAAGCTCTATTACCAAAGACACTGAGATTTACCCGCCATACCGCGGCTGCAATTACTAAGTATGGCAACATCCCAATAACCCTCACGAATAACGCGGACTGCCACTCGAAATCAAGCCCTGTTACCGTTTTCCATTTTCGCACAGCTATCGCGAAGAGCCCAATAGCATAAATTAGCGAAACGAAACTTACTACACCAATTTCAATATACGCCGCAATTCTCGCGTCGATTGTCAAATCGCAGAATCTAGTCCTAGGTTGCTCATTATTCTCTCGAATAAGACTTCTCCTACTTGCTTTTTGCTGACTATATTAAAACCCTTGTGCAATAAATACTCTGCAATCGTAAATCGAGCTAAAGATTTGATTACCGACAAATCTTCTGACCGCCTAATTAGGCGGTCAGGTAGTCGTAGTGCTCACCGGCCAGGTCGACTATCCGTTCCAGGTCTTCATCAAGCAGGTAACGCTGTTCAATCAGGTCTTTTGTTGCCTGTTTTACCAAGCCCAGATACTGATCCTTGGAATCGTATCGCTCTTCGATTGACCGACGCTGATCTCCGGTTGCCTCCCGTTTTTCGCGGGTGGCCGGGAACGGGATCATGGAACCCCGCAGTGTGCCACCGGACGCCCCGCCCGTGCCGATAACCTGTCCGCTACCGCCAATGTCCGGGTGGCGCGTGTTCCAACCAGCGTGGGTGGCCAACGGCACAGTGATAAACGGCAGTCGGATACCTGAGATTTCGTTGGCGTCGTCGTCGACCGCCGACACTTGATGCGGAAAGACCTTGCCAATTACCGCTGGGGTCTTCGTCGGGATCTTCGGATCTGGTCCAAAGTCCAAGCGAGTGAATCGGCGCGCGGGGTTGGGCAGTTTCGCCCCTGGGATTTTTGCGAAAGCCGACGCAACTCCTTCCGGGCTGACCGCTGTACCATTGTCGATTCTTGGGTGCTGGCTAGGTGGTGCGGCTTCTCCGGTGGTCACCCAACGGTCAAGGTTGGTCAAGGCAGCCCGCAGCAGACCTCGGTATTCGACGATGCTGAACTTGTGCTGGCCGTGGTAATTATCAGCATCGTTGTCCGTGGGTGGGAAACTGCTCAGGGCATGTTGGGCACCAGACACGACGTAGATGCGCACTTCTTCGGGCGCAGCCACGTCTTTGTCCCCAGCAATGTTGCTGTGCATCAATGAACCGTGGCCTGCCCAGTACTCCGAAGGGGTATGGGTGTACATGACCTTTGGCAGTTCGCCTTGGGCAGAGAGTCGAGCCAGGATTCCGTCCGTCAGGCCGGTCTCTGGGTCGGTTTGGGTGGCGTCGCTGAACGGGAACAGGCTGTTGCCGCTCCGGGTGGCCTGGCTGGAGGGCTGGGCGAACCGGTTGTTGAACTCACCCATTTTGCCGCCAGCCACGTGGGGCATGAAGCCGTCAAACGCCAAGCGGCCTGATTCGTCACGGTTCAAACCCAGATAGAGGAACAATCGCAGGAAGCGGGCACTTTGGGAGACTCCAAAGCTGTAGGAGTAGTCGATGAGTCCAGCCAGAGGGTTTCCCTCCGCTGCGGATGCGTAGCGCAGGAAGGTGGCCGAGTCCCTAGTTGCGAGCTTGCCCAGGCCGACTACCGGCGCGCCGGTGGTGGTGTAAATCACCTGGTAAACCTTGCCAGGTTCGAACCCCGCTGGTAGGTGCACGTAACTATCGTCGGCGACGGCTGATCCGTTCTCCAACCGAGCAAATGACCACTGGTCTCTGGGAACAATCTGCTCTGGCGCGTCTTCGTGGTCCTGAACAGTCATCACCGCAGACTGATCGTTAACGTCGCTGGCCTTGTAGGCCTGGTGGTTGCGGCTAGATAGGAATTCACCCTGGGACGGCGAGTTCAATTGGAAAGTAACAACAATCTTGCCGGAGATCGGCCCATCTGAAGTTACGGCGTCGGGGATGTTGACCCGGAGCATCCCCGGGACATTGGGCACGTCGTGCTGCCAGGCACACCAGACCACTACGTAGCCCTGTCGCATCAGGAAGCCGTTGCCTGGGTCAATGGGGGCGTCTGGCGACTGTTCCGGCCCGCTGTTGATGTTTCTGATAGCCAGTTGTTTGCCTCGGTTTGGCACGTCCATCAAGATGCGGCGGTTGCCGAGTTTAGGGTCAACGGGCCTCAGGATACGAAAGTCTGTCGAAAATTCGACCAGTCCATCTGCGTTTCTGGGGGCCAGTTCTATATCTGCGATGGTCTCGTTGGCGCTGTGCTTTGGGTCCACCGCAAAATAAAACACGCCGTCCAGTTGCTCGTACGCCCCGGCGTCTCCGAAGACCTGGCCTCCGGCATACGGGTGAGTGGACTTAATCTCAATTGATGTGACTGGCATTGCACGTCCTTTTTAAAACAGGTCTAAAGACAAATTGGATGTTGGCTGGGATTCTAACTCAAGTCGGTAGACAGAGTGGCCGTTACTCCGGAGGACTCTAGCCGTTCCCTTTCGGGGGCTGAAATCCCCAACAGGGAGCCGAGTAGGTATTCGTTGTGTTCGCCCAGCAACGGTCCGGGAGTCCTGACCTCTGCTGGGGTCTTGGAGAACCTAGCGGGCGTCCTGGAATAGGGGTAGATCACTCCGTCCGGATGGGTTAATTCCACCAAGAAGTCCCTGGACACCGCTTGTGCGTCTCGGTAGGCCTCCGCCTGGTCTAGAACCGCGCCCGCCGGGACTCCGGCCTTCTGCAGTTCTCGCATGGCCTGGTTCTTCTCTCGCTGACGAGTCCACTGCTCAATCATGCTATCCAGCGCGTCATGATTCTCCACTCGGCCACGCCCGTTCGCAAAGCGTGAATCTGACGCCATTTCGAAGTTCTGCAGAACGACGCACAACGCTGCCCATTCCTCGTCAGTGGTCACTGAGATGCCGACCCAGTTGTCGTCGCCGGTGCACGGGTAGACGCCTTGGGGGGCCATATAGAAATCTCGGTTTCCGTTACATTGCGGAGGACGGTCGTTGACTGAATAGTCCAGGATCGCCTCTCCGCTCAGAGGAACCATGGATTCCAACTGGGAGAAATCAATGAACCGGCCCTGGCCTGTTTTGGCCCGGCCGATAAGGGCGGTCATAACGGCAATCGCACCATGGACGCCGTTCAAAGGGTCAGCCACGATCGTCCCAGTCTTCTGTGGTGGGCCGCCTCGGTAGCCGGTGCGAGATGTTATACCACCCATGTGTTCTTGCGCCCAGCCAAAGGACACATAGTCTCGGTACGGGCCGCTGGAACCGTAGGCAGGCATGGACATCATTACCAGATCAGGCCGGTATTTCCGCAGGTCGTCATACCCCAGCCCCAGCCGGTCCATGACGCCGTAGCTGAAATTCTCCATGACCACGTCACAGACGCTAACCATGCTCTTAAAAAGCTCTTTGCCTTCCGGGAACGACAGGTCAATTGAAAGACCAAGCTTGTTGCGGTTCAATTGCTCAAAGGCGACCCGGTTCCCTTCTCTTTGAGCCGCTTCGGAGATTGCCGCGATAGGGCCTGCCGTGTTTCCGCTGCCCCTGCGACCGAAACCTCTCGAGTCGGAACGCCCTCTGGCCTCCAACTTGATGACCTCGGCCCCGGCATCGGCAAGCCAGCGGGAACCCTTGGGGCCAGCCCGAATCTGGGTCATATCCAAGACGCGTATTCCGCCGAGTAACGGGTTAGGCATTTCAGTTTACCCCTTTTGCTGAGAGCTCAGTTAACTCTAGTTCAGACAATCCAAGCTGACCGACATAGACTTCATGATTGTGCTCGCCAAGGAGCGGTGCCCTGGTTTGGATCCACTCGGAATCTGAGAGTTGGTACGGCGGGCCGGGGTACATCTGAGGGCCGGTTGAGGGGTGTTCCACTTCTTGGAAGAAATTTCGGGCCTGTAATTGGGGCGACTCCAACATATCTGCCGGGGTCATCAGAATCCCCGAAGACATACGGTTCTTTTGGAATCCTTCGAACACTTCCATCTTGCCCAGGTCTTCAAGCCAGGCCACCAATATCGGGTCGATCTCGGCATGGTACTGCTTGCGCTCTGGACCGGTGTACTCAGGCTTGCGCAGTGCGTCATCGCCCACCATATCAGCCAGCGCTCCCCATCCGGCCGGTTCAATGCCTAGTGCCACGTAGCCATCACGGCAGGGATACAGTTGGGTGGGGTAGGTCCAGTGGTGGGCCATGCCGGTTCTGGGTTGGTCACCACGCCCCAGCACAGCGTCAATGCCCCACCGGTCGAGCATGTCGGTGTTGGCTTCTACAATGGAACAATCTACAATCTGGCCCTCACCGGACATCATAGAATGAAATACGGCCATCAGCGAAGCGGCACAGGCAGCCTGCCCGCCGACGTACTGGGCTAGGTACCCTCCGACCATCAGGGGTTCACGGTCTGGTGCGCCGGTGATCTGAAGGTTGCCGCTCACGGCTTGCGCAATGATCTCACCGCCCTTATAGCCGCTGTAGGGTCCATCCTGACCAAAGAAAGTAACGGAGGTCATCACCAGCCCTGGGTTGTCCGCTGAAAGCTGGTCATAGCCCAAGCCTAGGTCGACCATGGTGCCTGGCATGAAGCTTTCAACGACCAAGTCTGCGTCCTTGGCCAAACGCCGAAACAGGCTTTGGCCTTCGGCTGAGTGCACGTCTAAGGTGACGCTTTTCTTCCCAGTATTGAGATAGAGATGCATCAGGCCTTGCTCCACGCCTGGTTGGTCACCAGAGAATGGGCCTAGGCGGCGAGTGATTTCGCCAATTTTGGTCGGTTCAACCTTGATGACGTCAGCGCCTGACCCTGCCAGCAGCTTCGTGCAGTAAGCGCCTGCCACACCCTGGCTCAGGTCAAGGATCTTCACTCCTTCTAGAGCGTTAGACAAAGGTCATCCAACTAAACGGGCAGTTGTTACCTATGGGGATCATCGGCCCTTGAACACCGGCTTCCGCTTTTCAGCAAACGCAGTCAGGCCCTCGTTCGAGTCCTCACTCTGGCTCACCGGGACGGCGATGCGGCGTGAGTTTTCCACTCGGGTCTTGAAATCGCTGATGCCCATGCCGGTGATGGCCGACTCTTTGATGGCTTGCACGGCGAGAGGCGCGCAGTTGTCAACGATGGATCGGGCCAGTTCCTCTGCCCGTTCCAGCAGTTTGTCTTTGGGCACCACCTCTTGGAGCATGCCCAGACGATAGGCTTCTTGGGCGTCGCAGAACTCGCCGGTGAACAGTATCTTGAGCGCGGCACCCATGGGGATGTAGTGGGACAGAATGGTCGGCCCGCTGATGGACGCGATACCACGCTTTACCTGCGGCCAGCCGAATTCGGCGTCTTCAGAGGCGATACGTATGTCACTGAGCAGGGCCAGTCCGCCACCCTGGGCCAGGCAATATCCGTTAACTGCTGCGATCACCGGCTTCCATAATTGACTCAAGAATATGTAAAAATCGTCGGTGTCGCCGCGGGGTTCGTTCCGGCCCATCACCAGGTCATGGCCGGAACAAAAGGCCCGTCCTGCCCCGGTTAAAACCACCACCCAGATGTCTGGGTTGTCTTTGATTTCCGTGAACGCTTCAAAAAGATCGCCCAACATATCGTTGTTGATGGCGTTAAGTTTTTCTGGCCGGTTCAAAGTGACATAAGCAACCTTGTCACGTACTTCTAATAATGCTGTTTTAGCCATGGCTGGCTCCTTGTTTTTTGTCTGACTAATTTCTTCTTGGCGCAGTGGTTTCGCTGCCTAAAGGAGCATCTGCAAAAGGGCCATCCTGATAAAGAGGCCATTTGAAATCTGCTGAAAATAATGCGCTCTTGGGTCTGAGTCCACTTCCAGGGCGATGCTATCTACCCTGGGGAAGGGGTGCATTATGATGGCGCGCTCTCGGATCAGTCGCATCATATCCGGGTCGATACGGAACGCCTGACGAGACGGCCCGCCCTCGGTGGGTTGGTAATCTTGGGGCAAATCAGTCTGATAGATCACTCCGGCCTGTTTCAGCGCGTCATCCAGTTCCGCGCCTGGACCGTGTATCTGCTGTACCTGAACGCCATGCCGACCCAGGTACTCCAACAGATCATTGCCCAAAGACAGTTCTTTGGGAGACACCAGCCACAGCTTGATTCCAGAATATTTAGCCAGGAAATAGCAGAGAGACCGGCAGGCGCCACTGTTTGCCAGATCGCCCATCATCACTACCCCCACGCCGTCGATGCCGTCAATCGATCGGTAGATCGTATAGAGGTCCAATAGCGCTTGGGTTGGGTGTTGGCTTCCGCCGCCAGCGTTGATAACCGGGATGGATGAAACTTCAGACGCCCGGTAAACCAGGTTGGAATCGGGATGGCGCAGGACTATCAGGTCGGCATATTGGTTAACCATTCTGATCGTATCTTCAAAATGTCCAACCGAATTGTCGACCGCATCTCCGAGTGAATTTCCGGGCGAATTCCTGGCAGAAATCAACGAAGGCTCAAAGTCTGAGAAATACTGGGGGTTTTCCGTGGAGATTACGCTGCCACCCAGCCGGTGCATGGCCGACTCAAATGAAAGCCGCGTACGGGTACTGACAGAGTAGAACAGCGAGGCCATAATTCGGCCACGCAACTCTTGGCTGCCGCCGAGGGCAACCACTTTCTCCATCTCCTCTGCGGCGTCAAACACCTGGGCAATTAGCTTTTTATTAAATTGTTGTGCTCTTAGAACGTGTTCCATTTCATCTGTACGGGCTTTCAAACGCGTTATCTTGCCTCAGCCCGGTAATATCTGAGTTCCGGCCCGGCCGGCCAGGGCTTCTTCCACCCACTCCAGGCCGGTAATCACGGCCCGTTCACCGCCAAATTCAACGAACTTAATGCAGCCCAAGACCTTGGGAGCCATGCTCCCAATGCCAAACTGACCTTCTTGAAAATATTCTTTTGCCTGGGCAACGGTGATATCCCGTAGGGACCGCTGCTTGTCGGTGCCAAAATCCAACGCTACGGATTCAACATTCGTTAGCACCATATAGATGTCGGCATCCACACTCTCGGCCAGGTTTTCTCCAGCCAAGTCTTTGTCGATCACTGCCTCAACCCTGCGGTAGGAGCCGTCCTGTTCCAGTACCACAGGAATACCGCCACCACCGCCGGCGATTACGATGGCCCCTTGGTTGACCAGCGCTCGGAGCGACCGGCGTTCCAACAATCGTAGCGGCATGGGTGAGGCGACCGACCGCCGAAACGGTTTATCGCTGCCCGGTTGCACTTCCATTACCGTATAGCCGAGTTCTTCATATTTTTCCTTGCTAACTGCATCCAAAAACGGTCCGATGGGCTTGGAGCCAAGGCTAAAATCGGGGTCATCCTCGGCCACTACAAAGTGGCTAATCAGCGTAACCACATCGCGCTGAATACTCTCAGCACGCAGAATCTTGCCGAGCACCTGCTGGAGCATGGTGCCAATCTGGCCCTGGGTCATTGCCACACAGATATCCAGGGGCTGAGGAGGAATATCCGAAGCAGATTCCTCCTGTTGAATCAGCAGGCTGCCAACTTGTGGGCCGTTGCCGTGGGTGATTACCACCCGATTTCCAGAGCGAAACAGCGGCACCAACTGACGGCACGCCAGTTCCATGCTCAGCATCTGCTGCGCAACATCGCCAGCATCGCCGTCAGAGAGAATGGCGTTGCCGCCCAGCGCGATAACAATTGTTTTGTTTTTATCCGGTTCCATTATTTTGCGTTTATCTCGCTCTAATACAGCCGAAGGCACGGGTTTTCCTTGCAAAATCCTTGGATTGACGCTCAAATTGAATCACAGCAGTTGGGGTATGAGCAACTCGTTTATTGGCGCAGGCAGGGGCGCAGGCTCAAGGCACGTAACAAAAAGTTAACATCTACGACATATGTGCGAAACACCAACCAGCAATAATAATCATTCATTGTTATCGTCATTACTTGTGGAAATCCTCTCTCCGTCGCCCTGTTTGGCTACGCAGGAGTTCGTTTTTGCCTATCACTTTGCCCTGGTTGGGTAAATCCAAAAGCAAGACTAGTCTGTCGCCTTCCAATGGCCCAGAAGTATCAGACCAATCGGTAACTGCATCACAGGACGGCCTGCGGGGATCAGATGCTCATCCATTACTCGCCCTACGTGGCATCACCAAACGGTTTGGTGATCTGGTAGCGAACAACAACATCACCTTGGACATCTATGGAGGAGAAGTCCACGCGGTGCTGGGCGAAAACGGTGCCGGTAAAAGCACGCTTATGAAGGTCATCTACGGCGTGAACCGGCCCGAAGAAGGCACCATTTTATTCAAGGGCGAAGACGCCCAGATTCAATCTCCGCACGACAGCCGAGCCATTGGTGTTGGAATGGTCTTCCAGAACTTTGCTCTGATCCCTGCTCTGACTGTCACTGAAAACGTTGCGCTCTTCTTGCCTGACCAAGGTCTGATTCTGAGTCGGAGTGCATTGACCAAGCAGATTGAGGGAGTTTCAGAGAGGTACGGCCTGCACGTGAGTCCGTCAGCCAGGGTCAGCGACCTCACCATGGGTGAACGCCAAAAAGTTGAGCTGATTAAACTCATCATGGCCAAAGCCAGGGTGCTGATTCTTGACGAACCGACCAGTGTTTTGGCCCCCCACGAAGTGGAAGGTTTATTCGAGGTATTCAACGAACTGAGGCGTGACGGCTACGCCATTTTGTTCATTACTCACAAGATTCCAGAGGTTCTAGCCTCCGCTGACCGGATTACCGTGCTCAGGCACGGCGCTGTGGTCTCAACAGGAACGAGCGAGGGAGTTGACGGAGATAACCTGGTGGCCCTGATGATGGGTATTGACCTAGAAGCAGTCCCGCCAAGAGCTCGAATACGCAGCGACATCGAATACGATTCCAAGAAGATCGCTTACCAGAGAGAAGTCGCAGATGGCGACGTTACCCCTGCTGTTGAATTCAAAGACGTGTGGACCAGTGAAGCAAGCGACCCCAGAGGGCTGCACGCAATTAATTTCAAAGTAATGCCTGGCGAAATGTTGGGAGTCGCTGGCATATCTGGCAACGGCCAACAGGAATTGGGCGAAACTCTACTGGGAATGATCAAACAAAGAAGTGGGAGCATCTTCCTGGCCGGAGAAGACGTAAAAGGCTGGTCTGTCTCAAATATCCTTGAAGCGGGCGTCAGCTACGTTTCAGAAGACCCCATCACTATGGCCATGGTGCCCGAAATGCGGGTGGATGAAAACCTGGTACTTGGCGAACTCAGTAACTACGGCAACGGGGGAATTTGGCTGGACCTAGCCGGCATCAGGGAAAAGATCAGCTCCGCCCTGATCGGCTTCCCGCTGCGGTTGGCACCCCATGACATGCGGGTGGACAAGTTGTCCGGCGGCAATGTCCAGCGGGTGATTCTAGCCCGTGAGATGGAACTCACACGCGATGCAGCCGTTGCGCCCAAGGTCCTGATGGCCTACTACCCAACCCGTGGGCTAGACGTGATAAACGCCGAAGCAACCCGACGTCTGATGCTGGATTTCCGGGACCGTGGCGGGGCCATCGTCCTGGTATCAGAAGACCTTGACGAGCTTTTGTCGTTGAGCGACCACATGATGGTGATGTTTCAAGGCAACATCGTGGGTGAATTCCCCACTGAAGCAGCCTCCGTCCAAGAGATTGGCATGCTGATGACCGGTACGACTGAATAACCGATGACTACCCCAATCTCCATAAACCAAGCTAGAGGCATCGCAATCAACCTGACCGACCGTCCCATTGTGCGGTCTCTAATGGCCATTGCCTTTGCTTTCATCGTCTTTGGCATCTTCATCGCCATCATCGGACGAGACCCATTTGAAGTCTATTCCAAGATGTTTGAGGGGACCCTGGGCAGCAAGGTGGGCATTAGTGAGGTTGGCGTCAGGATGATTCCCTTCGTCCTAACGGCGCTGGCGGCATCGATACCGGCCCGAGTAGGACTAATCAACGTGGGCGGCGAGGGCCAACTGTATATCGGCGCTTGGGCCGCCACCGGCGTTGCCCTCTACATGGATTTCCCGACCATTTGGCTCATGCTCCCAGCAATGGCTATCGCCGGTTTCCTGGGCGGCGCTATCTGGGCTGGATTTGCCATCGCCCTGCGGCATTTTCGAAACGTGAACGAAGTCATCTCCACCTTGTTGTCCAACTACGTGGCCATCCTTTTCGTCAACGTATTTGTTTTTGGTGCCTGGAAGAACCCTACGGGCTTCGGCTACCCCTACACCGCCAACTTTGAAGTTGAGTCTATCTTGCCGGCCATTGCCGACACTCGCCTCCACTTTGGCTTGGTGCTACCCGTGATCGGAATTATCGCAACCTACCTGTTCCTCAGCCGTACCCGGTGGGGGGCCAACATGCGTGCCGTTGGCGGCAACCCTGACGCGGCACGTCGGCGCGGCATACCCGTCTTGCGATACATCATAATTGCCATGCTGGTCGGCGGCGGCCTGGCCGGTCTCGCAGGCATGAGTGAGGTATCCGGCATCCAACATCACCTACGACCCGGAATCTCCAACAGCCTGGGGTTCATGGGATTCTTGGC
>CAVODA010000009.1:0-17600 GCA_963694265.1 Dehalococcoidia bacterium | reverse complement strand
GAGTTGATGGATAAAAGTGTTCTTGGCACAGCGGAGCAACGCCACACTTGGTGCAGTGCAAGGCCGCTTCTTTGGCCACCGGAACGCCGCAGGCCCGGCAGTAGGGAACGTAATCTCCGATGGAGCTTAGAGGATCCGACTCAGCCTCTACGAAGGTTCCGCATTGCCCGCACGTCATGGAGCCAGGTAGAACAGATGCTCCGCAGTTGCCACAGAATTGTTTTTCAGTTGATTCGCTGGTGTCTGATTCCGCCATCGGTTGTCCCGCAAAGCATTTTCTAGTCTCTTAATGACGTGCCATTCACGTCCTCAATACAGACTACTACGAATCATAAACTTCGGATGCATCACGGCAGGCTAGATACGACAGCTATGTGGCTGCAGCGGGTGCGATTGTACGGCCTATTTGGGGTATGCTAGTCTGAGAATCTAATTAGTTTTTGGGAGAGTTTCCTGATATGCCGGAAAAAGTGGTCGTAGCCATGAGCGGAGGAGTGGATTCCTCTGTGGCCGCTCTGCTGTTGCAACAGCAGGGTTACGACGTTGTGGGTGTGACCATGAAGCTCTACAACCTGGACGGCGAAGATTTGCCGCCAAATTACCAGGGGTGCTGCACGCTGGACGACGTTGAAGACGCCCGTTCTGTGTGCCGACGCTTGGGCATTCCCCACTACGTACTGAACACGCAGCGGGAGTTCCAGTCTCAGGTGGTGGATTATTTCACCTCTGAATACCAACTGGGCCGGACGCCGCATCCGTGCATCGCCTGCAACGACAAGATTAAGTTCAGTCACCTGATGGAACGAGCAGCGGTTTTGGAGGCCAATTACGTTGCCACTGGTCACTACGCCCAACTTGAACGCACAGCCGCCGGTGTGGTGCTGAAAAAGGCCGTTGACGCCTCCAAAGACCAGTCTTACGTATTGTTTGGAATGAACCAAGACCAGTTGAGGCACACCCTTATGCCGGTGGGTGCCTATCCCAAGAGCGAAATTAGGCAGATGGCCGAAGACGCCGAACTACTGATGGTTGCGGCCAAGGCCGACAGCCAAGACATCTGTTTCATCCCCTCTGGAGACTACAAATCGTTCTTGAAGAAGCGTGTAACTACAATTCCGGGCGACATAGTTGAACTTGATGGCACGGTTGTGGGTCAGCATGAAGGGATCGAGTTTTTCACGATTGGGCAGCGTCGTGGTTTGGGTGTAGCAGAAGGTGAACCCAGGTTTGTGATTCGTATCGAACCGGAGTCGCGCCGAGTGGTCATCGGGCCGAAAACAGCTCTGATGCGGGACGAGATGCGCGTTTCAGGCGTGAAATATCCCCTGGGAGTTGCACCCGACGGCCCAGTGGAAGTAAACGTCAAGATTCGTTACAAGTCGACTGAAGCCGCCGCCGTGCTGTACCCCAAGGGCGACGGCGCAGTAATCCGATTTATCAGGCCCCAGAGGTCGGTCACGCCTGGACAGGCTGCGGTATTCTTTCAGGGTGATGTGCTGTTGGGCGGTGGGACTATTGAACCCGGAGTCGACTCCGGCGTGCCACAGGACCAGCCCGCGGCCACTACCTAGCATCTAGCGAGGTGGCCAATGCCGGATCTTTCCCTGGAATTTGGCGCTCATAGCCGTGGTATCCAGTTTGTTGCTGGAGTGGATGAGGCGGGACGCGGCCCATTGGCGGGACCAGTGGTCGCTGCCGCAGTGATTTTCCCCCCAGACCTGACTGGCAACGAACCCTGGCTCCAATTTCTGGACGACTCCAAGAAACTGTCCCACACTAGAAGAGAACGCGCCGTGGAGATCGTCCATGAGCATGCGTTGGCAGTTGGCGTAGGCGTGGTCGGGCCAGAAGAGATCGACCAAATGGGCATCGGCCACGCGTCTTTGGCGGCCATGCTCCGGGCGGTGGAGCAACTCCCGATCGACCCTGGACATCTGCTGCTGGACTTTATCCACGTCCGCGCGTGCGCCTACACCTACGAAACCATCGTCAAAGGCGACAGCAAGAGCTATTCCATCGCTGCGGCCTCCAACGTGGCCAAGGTCACCAGAGATAAGCTGATGGTTGAGGCTGAAGAGACCTACCCCGGCTATAACTTCGCCAAGCACAAGGGTTATCCCACCAAGGCCCATTTTGAGCGCCTGAACGAGCTTGGCCCCTGCCCCATCCACCGCAGGTCATTTGCCCCAGTGGCCCAAGCAAAAATGCAGTTCTCCGGTCGGGACTAGAAGTGGCCACGCCGAGAGGACGCCTGGGCCAATGAGGAGAACAACACGCCCAACGATTTATTGAAAACAAAGGCTACACAGTAACAACCACCAACTACCGCAGCCGATGGGGCGAAGTTGATATCGTGGCCCAAGACGGCTCGGAATTGGTGTTTGTGGAAGTTAAAACGCGCCGTGGTACAGCGTTGGGCACTCCGGAGGAATCAGTAACAGCGACCAAGGCCAAGCGATTAATCGCAACCGCGCAAGATTACCTGCAGAAAAATGACCTGGAGCAAGCGCCGTGGCGAATCGACGTAGTGAGTATTCATCTCGACAGTTCGGGAAAGCTGCTGGACGTGAACCACATCCAGAGCGCAGTGGGGGAGTAGGAGTAGCCTCAGGCGTGCCAGAAGCGTTAGCGGCCTAAAATGGCACCCCGCCAATACGAATCGCAACCATCCCTATCAGCAACAAAGCAGAAAAGAAAAACCCGGCTATCATGCAACCCCAACGTTGGTTCATAGACCTGACCCACTCTCCCGCCAAAGGTATTTCCTCGAACACAGTTGGTTCAAAGCACAGACTCCCTGTGCCCGCCGAAGGTATTCGCCCCAACGCAGTTGGATCAAAGCGCAGACTCCTCGTGCCCGCCGGAGGTATTTGCCCCAACGCCGTTGGTGAGGGCGGCTAGATGGCCAGCACCGAAGCCATTGTCGATATTGACGACTGATACGCCGGGGGCGCAGCTATTTAACATGCTGAGCAGTGGGGCCAGACCGTCAAAGCTTGCGCCGTAACCGGTGCTGGTGGGCACTGCGATGACCGGGACCGAGACCATTCCCGCGACCACGCCGACCAATGCAGCGTCCATGCCAGCCACAACTATAAGCACGCGGGCTTTCTTCAATAAGGGCATCTGGTCCAGCAGCCGGTGCAGACCAGCTACGCCCACGTCACTAACCAGCGTGACATCGTTGCCCATTAGAGACGCTGTTAGCACTGCCTCTTCGGCCACTGGTAGGTCAGCGGTACCGGCAGTGACGACGGTGATGCCAGTCTGTAGCGGCTTGGGTTGAGGTGTCGGCACGACGATAGCCTGAGGCAGTTTGTGGAATTCGGCCTCCGGAGTCTCTTGCAATACCGCTTGGAAGGCTTCCTGGTCGGTTTTAGTGACCAATACCGGGTGTCCACGACCTTTGAACCCTTTTACGATCTCGGCGACCTGTTCCGGCGTCTTACCCTTGCCAAAGACAACCTCGGGCCAACCGGTGCGCAGAGCACGATGGTGATCCAGCTTGGCAAAGCCCAAGTCCTGGTACGGCAGGTCGCGTAACTGCTCCACGGCTGTATCCACAGTCATGCCGTTTTCTTGGAACGTGAGCAGAAATTTCCTGAGGCGACTCTCTTCGATGGTTTTGCTCCCCTAAACGTACTTAATCTTGGTTAGATATAATGGCTACTTGAGTAATTGTCGCCGCGCCTCGTCCGAGACTTTTTGATAGACCTCTTGGAAGGGCGCTCCCGTCTCAATTGCTATGCGGCGCACGTCATCCGGCTCCGGTGCCGCGCTGACGGCTTGGCCTTCCAGTAACTTTAGCTTTACGGCCACGGTGCCAAGATCGGTTTCAATGGTGACCATTTGTCGGTCGGCAACGTGCCGGTCCACCAGGCGAGTGCGAATCCCCAGCGTTGTTGTCTCGCGCAATATAACTTGTGTGGCCTCGCGTTCCTTGTTCTTAGGTACTAGAATCGAGAGCAGCGTGCCGGGGCGGTTCTTTTTCATTTGGATGGGCGTGTTCCAAACGTCCAAAGCGCCCACGGCAAATAGTCTTTCTTGGGTATAACCCAAGACCAGGCCGGAGACATCGTCCAGGTTGGTCTCCAAGAGCACCACTTGGTCTTGGGGCGTGGTTGAAATGCCATCTGCCTGCTCCATATCGCCCAGCCAGATACGCAGGGCGTTGGGGAACCCGACGGGGTCTTTTGTGCCCAGTCCCAGCCCAACACGGTCGACGCTGAAGGCGGGGCGGCCAAAGGCGGCCAATGTGGTGATCAGAGCAGCTCCAGTCGGCGTGGTGAGTTCACCCGCTTCTTCGTACATCGGTTTGTCACCCACCACCGGCGCACCAGCAGCCGAGATCAACTCCAGGGTGGCCGGAGCCGGGTTGGAGTAGCCGCCAGCCCAACGTGGCGGCATGGCGTTGCCAATCACCAGCGGTCCGGCGTGGATACCGGTGACTCCCAGATATTCAAACCCGATGCACGAACCAACCACGTCCACAATGGTGTCCACGCTGCCCAGTTCTTCCAACTCCAGGAAATCTTCGGTTTCGCCGTGGACCCGGCACTCGGCCGCCCACAACGCCTTCAGAATTTGGCCAGACTGGTCTTTCACGGAATCAGACAGGTCACTGTAATCGACCGATCTCAGAAATTGTTTGGGAGAGTACTTGGCCTTGTTGAGCAATTCCACGTTCAAGTAGGTGCCACGCATCTCGCAGCGGGTTTCTTGGCGGGCCTCAAGTTGGTAGCCGTCCAGGTTTAGCTTGGCTAGCTCTGCTTCCAGGAAATCAACGGGTAGGCCTAAGTCGGTGAGCGCGCCCAGCATCATGTCGCCGCTGGCACCACCAATGGGCTGGATATAGGCAATTTTTTCGTTGGGCATCAACTCTTCAGCACAACGTCGATCTTCTTGAAGGGAGTCTCGGTCAGTTTGAGCTGATCGTTCAGGCTCCCAGAGCGAAGTCCTGACATATCCAAAGACACCCACAGATAACCGATTTTCTTGATGGCGGAGACTATCTCCTGGCGGTGTCCAAAGGCGAACTCCATCTCGTCTTCGCCAACTTCAATCCGGCACAGGCCGTCGTGGTGCCTCGCCCTGACTTCTTTCAGGCCCAAACCGCGCAAATAATCCTCTGACTGTTCGATCTTTGAGAGGTTCTCAATGGTCACGGGCGTGCCGTAGGGGATCCTGGACGACAGACAGGGTTGGGCCGGTTTGTCCCAAATGGGAATGTCCAACGACTTGGCAATTTCACGCACGTCGGCTTTGGCGAGCCCAGCTTCAACCAAAGGGCTGCGAACCTTATGTTCAGACGCTGCCTGCAGGCCGGGGCGGTAGTCGCCAAGGTCGTCGGTGTTGGCGCCGTTGGCCACCCACTGATAGGCCTCTTTGTCGGCTAGGTCCGTGAGTTGAGAGTAAAGCTCAGTCTTGCAGAAGTAACAACGCTGCGGAGAATTGGCCACGTAGCCTTCCTGGGCCATCTCGTTGGTGTGAATCACACGGTGGGCGAACCCGAAGTTTTCTGCCAGGCGGACAGTCTCTTCAAGCTCCCGTTTGGCCAAGGCCGGCGAGACTGCAGTCACGGCCAAGGCCTTGGATCCAAGAACCTTGTGGGCGGCAACTGCGACTAGGGCGCTATCGACGCCACCTGAGAACGCAACGATTACCGAGTCCATCCCGGAGAATATCTTTTCCAAATCCGGCCATTTCGGATTGGTTAATGACGCCATCTCTTCCTCTGGTAAGTGTCCTAGTTCGTGCGTGTTGATGGTTGTGATCAGTGGACGCCGCACGTCAAATACATGTATCCAGTCTAAGGATGATATAGGTGTCCGGCCCAACGCGTCCACCAAACTCGTATTTGACAGACGTTAACTCAGAAATTCGGCGACAGCAGCAGAAAAGACCTCAGACCGTTCAATCATGAGCAGATGCCCGGCGTTGGGAATGATTGAAACCTCTGCTTGGGGAATCAGTCTAGTGAAATCTTCGGCATAGACTGGGGGAATAATGCGGTCGTTCTCGCCCCACAGCACCAAAGTTGGCGCTTTAATCCGGTAGGCGCGCCGTTTCAGTCCTCGGTCGGGGATGGGCCAGAGGAATTTCCCGGCGGCAGTCAGATCTACCATCCGATCGGCGGCGAGCTCCGCTTTTAGACGTGCGTTGGCTTCAAAGTCGGCCGTGGATAGGCTCATGGAGCTGGACGCCGAAGACCAGAGTTGGGTCTGCAGATCGGAGGCAGTCAAGGCCAATAGGTCGGCCACCGGCGCTTCGTCTTGCCATGTTCCCGCCGGTGCCGCCAAGACTAGCCGGTCAACATAACTGGGGGATAGCGCCGCCATCTCAGCGGCAATCATTCCGCCCAGGAAATGGCCGACCACGTGGGTTTTGGCCACGCCCAACGCGTCGAGCAGTTCAAACTGGTACAGGGTCAGGTCTTGAACGTCGTCTAGATGCTCCAGACCAGTGGATTTGGCATAGCCGGGCAGAAAGGGTGCGTAGACCGTGAACTGCTGGGCGAGGGCCGTTAAAAAAGGCGCCCAACCCTTTTGCCCCACAGCGCCGTGTAGGTAGAGCAATGGTGGGCCGCTGCCGTCTTTAAGCACCGTGGCTTCAAAATCTCCGCCCCGCAGGGATAGTTCTATGGTCTCCGGCATGTTTACTCCGTTATCCGACTTTGTATCTTGTGTCCAGTTTCATACCCCGCCGTTCGTCCTGAGCTTGTCGAAGGGCCTTTGCGCAGGCAGGATGGTTCGACAGGCTCACCACGAACTGATGGAAAACCCATTAGTGCCTTTTCTTGTCGATCAGGACCTTAAATCCCGACGTACCAGTCGGCAATCGCCTGGCCAATCTCGGTTGGCGAGTCTTCTTGGATGAAATGAACGCCTTTGACGGTCACTTCTGTTTGGTTGGGCCAGGTGCGGCAGAACTCCCGCTGTGGCCCGGTTAGTATTGCTCCAGGTTCGGCGTTGATGAACAGTTTTGGCACCTGGCTGCTGGCTAGCCACTCGGCGTATTTAGCCACTAGCTGCACCATGTCTGCCGGTTCGCCGTCAATGGGAATCTCTCTGGGCCAAGTCAATGTCGGCCGCCGGGATTCTCCAGGCGCCAAATAAGGACGGCGGTAGACTTCCATCTCTGATTCTGTAAGGCCTCTTAGCACACTACCAGGGAGGACTCGTTCTACGAAAACATTCTTTTCCAGCACCATGTCCTCGCCGGCAGGAGAGCGGAAGCCTTGGAAAACCTGACGGGCCGCATCCGGCCACTCTTCCCAGGTGACGGGTCGAACAATGGCCTCCATGTAGACAATGCCATTAACGCGCTCTGGGTGACGCTTGGCCCAATGGAAGCCCAGGGCCGAACCCCAGTCGTGCACCACCAAAGTAACGTCACTGGTCAGGCCCAAATTATCGAACCACTGGTCCAAGACGGCGCTGTGGTCGGCAAAGCGATAAGAGCCGGTTGGTGAACCGGTAGACTTTCCCATGCCCATCAGGTCGGGTGCCAGGCACCGGCCAAGGCCACTCACCTGGGGAATGATGTTACGCCACAGGTAGGACGAGGTCGGATTACCGTGCAAAAATACGATGGGGTTGCCCTCACCGGTGTCCATATAGGACATGTCGATGCCTCCGGTGGTAATCCGGCGTCGCGGATGTGGGTCTTGGGCCGAAATAGCTTCTTGTGTCAAAGCGGTTTGAGCCTCTTACTGACTGACGGTCGGAACTGAGTTATCTACGCCTTCCGGCCACCAACGAGTGTCGTACTCAGACCAGATATCCTTCATGTAAGGCATAACCTCATTGGCGAAGAGGGTCGTATTCTTCAGGGCCAGTTCCTTGGGCATGTCGCCAAACTGAAGCAATAGCATTAGGTTGCCCACGCGTAGTTCCTTTACGGCGTGGGTCAATTCCTGCCGGACGGTCTCCGGGCTGCCCACAATAACGTTGCCGGCCTCCAGATAGTCTTCCCAGGTGAAGTCTTTGAGCTGCTTAGTGCGGGAGTCCATCGTTGATGAGCCTGCCAGGGATGAGTTGGTCTTCACCGATCGGTAGCCGGGCGGGTTGCCGAACCCAGCGGGGATATGCAGGCTCTTCTTGAAGAAATACTCGATGGCATCCTTGTATTCCTTGGCTTGCTCGTCGGTCTCGGAAACCGCAACAATCTGCAGGAACCCGGCGTGGTAAGGATTAAATTCTTTGCCCTTGCGTTCCATCTCGTCCCAGAACCCGTCCATGATGGTTTTGCCCACCTTGTAGCCGGAATAACTCAGGTAGCAATAGACGTAGTCGTTGTCGATGGTCCAGTCCCACGTCTCGAGGCTGCCGCTGCCAGGCACCCAGATGGGCGGATGAGGCTGCTGGTAGGGCCTGGGCCAGATGTTCACGTAGCGGAGTTGGGTGTACTTGCCATTGAAGGAAAACGGCTCCCGTTCCTTCCAGGCCTTTATGACCAGATCATGCGCCTCGGTGTATTTCTCTCGCAGGGTGACCGGTATTTGGCCGTAACCAAAGATGGTGTCCATGGCCGTGCCCAGCGGGAAGCCTGCAATCAGCCTGCCTCCGCTCATCACGTCCATCATGGCCATTTCCTCGGCCACACGGATGGGCGGGTTGTAGAGGGCCAGGCTGTTTCCGAGCACAACCACCGCTGCTTTAGAAGTGGCCCTGATCATGGCTGAGGCCATCAAATTGGGCGAGGGCATCATGCCGTACGCGTTGTTGTGGTGCTCATTCACGCAGATGGCGTCAAAGCCCATCTTCTCGGCGTATTCCAGTTCGTCGAGAAAATCGTTGTACATGTGATGGGCTTTTTTAGGGTCAAAAAGGGAGTTGGGTGCGTCCACCCACACGCTGTGATAATCTTTCTCGAAGCTATCGGGCAGGTCCTGATAGGGCATCAGGTGAAAGAAGCATAATTTCATGGCTGAATTTCCTCGTTAGAGCGTGGTTAACGCGGGGTTTTACGCCCCCTGCCGCAGTTGCCTGGAATTGTACAAGAACGCCGAAGCCGATGCCACCGGCCCCGGAGAAAGAATAGCAAAACGAATAGAAACAGGAACACTGGAGCGCTGAGAATGACCGAGATTGAACACCGCGTGGCCGTGGCGAAGCGGTTGGCCGCCAATATACGGCAGTACCTGGGAGAACTAACCCCGGAGCAGTGGGAATCGCCCAGCGCCTGCTCCGAGTGGCAGGTCCAAGACGTAGTGAGCCATCTTATCGGCGGCGCGGAACGACAGGCAGAGAGCATGGATCGGGGACTTGGCGGCGATTCCAACCCACCAGCCGGTTTTGTGCCGCCCCAACCGGCAGAGCTTTCTGCCACCAACGCCCAGCGCGACATTGACCGCCGCAACCAGTTGTCTGGTCATTTCCTGGAGTCGTTCGACGACAGTTACGAGAAACTCCACTTGCAGTTTGACGAGTTTGCTAAGACTTCTTGGGACACGCTGTGTTGGCATGTTCGCCGGGGTGCGATGACCGCGGCGGCATACGTGGAGCTACGCATACAAGAATTGGCGATTCATGACTTTGATATACGCTCGGCATTCCAACCAAACGCCGGTCTGGACCCAGACTGTGTCCCAGTGCTTTTGGATATGACACCCAGGTGGCTGGGTATGTGCTTTCGTCCCTTGGACAGGCTGTCCGAGCCGTTGGTCTACAACTTCAACGTGGAATCCCAGAATTACTGGCTAACCGTGTCTGGTGACGAGTTCCAAATGGATTCAGTAGCTGCGCCGAAGGCTGACCTTTCACTTTCAGCCACTGGGGAGCAATTTCTTCTGTTCACTTATGGACGTTTGACCGCTTCAGATGGCATGCATCTGGGTCGGTTGGCGGTTACCGGGGAGATGTCCCATCTGGACCAGTTTGAAGTCTGGTTCAAAGGACTTTAAACCAGGCTGGCTACGGGCTTATTAGAGTGGGTTTATGCCCGGATGTAAATCTCTTTCCGCGCCTGTGGTAAGCTCGTACCAGACATAAAAACCTGACTGAATAGCTGACCGTAATTTGACTGGTTATTCGGCGAATAAAGAGAGAAATAAATTGACCACTGGTGCAAAAGACGTGGTAATAGTTGGCGGCGGGATTGTTGCCTGCCTCACTGGGTATCTGCTCGGCCGACAGGGCTATAAAGTAACGATATTAGAGGCAGATTCCCTGGGCAGTCATGCCTCCGGTTTCGCCTTTGGCGGGTTGGACCCGTTGACTGGCATTGGACTTCCCTATCCGCTCTTGGAGTTCAGCCTGTGGTGCTACGGCCGACACCGTGGCCTGGCCAGAGAACTACATGAGGCCACCGGCATCGACGTGGGCTTTGAACTGCGTGACCGGCTACACCTGGCTTTCACCGAAGAAGAGGCAGCAGAGTCCAAGAAGAACATCGAATGGATGAAAGACGTAGGCGGGTTCAACGTTGAGTGGGTAGACACCGCCCGAGCGTTGGAACTGGAGCCTCAGGTTAGCCCAGAGTGTATCGGAGCCTTGTTTGAGCAGAGTCCCGGGGCATTGGAGCCGTATCGTTTCATTCTGGCCGCCATGCGTGCGGCTGAGCATCACGGTGTGGAGATGGTGCAGCGTCGGGCCGTTGGCCTGATTACTGATGGCGATAAATGCACCGGCGTGCAACTGGAGAACGAGACCATCAATGCCGGGATCGTGGTGCTAGCCATGGGGCCATGGACTGGACTGGCGTCTGAATGGTGCGGCGTGAACATACCCGTGACACCGCTTCGAGGCCAAATTTTACGCCTGCGTTCGGAAAACAAATCCCTCAAAATGGCGATCAACTACTCACACAGCTACGTGGCAACCAAGACGGACGGTCTGATCTGGGCAGGCACCACCGAGGAAGAAGCTGGATTCGAAGAGAGCACTACCTCAGAAGCCAGAGACAGTATCATGGCCGATTTCATGAAGATGATTCCGGGCATGGACGACGCTGAGTTGGTACAGCAGACAGCTTGCCTGCGGCCTCTATCTGCGGATGGGATGCCAATCGTCGACAGAGTCACCGGCTGGGACAACCTATTTGTCGCCACCGGAGCAGGCCGGAAGGGAATTCTCTGGAGCACCGGCATGGCCCAGGCCATGTTTGAACTGATCGACACCGGCAAGGCCGAGGTGGACGGCTCCGAGCATCTGACATTGGGCCGGTTTAGTACCTAGACGCTATCCGGCGCATTTTCGGGCCACCAACAGGCCATCTTCGCGACTTATTTTCATGGCGAATGAATACGTGTCTGCTAGTAGAGCCAGGGCCACATCTTCTGGATGATATTGGGGTTGTTCCGGGTCAAAGAACTTCTGAGTTGCGCCACCGGTCAGAATCAGACTCTTTACGGCATCAAAGTCTGGCTTCCGGTCTTCCATGATGTTTCTCAGGTAGATACCGCATTGCTCGTCTTCGTCCGCGCGGTTAACACCCTGATCGCCCATGGCAATGATCGAGACCAATCCAGGATTGGTGGCTTTGATGGCGTTCACAGTCGCTTGGGCGACCACGAACGACCCTAGAAAGATCTCTGCGGCGCTGGTTGCGGCTTCCACACCCACTGTGCCGGCCCTCGTGGACTGAATCAACGTTTTGCCAGTCAAATCCACCTGGGAAATCTCGTAGGGCGAATTACCAAAGTCAAAGCTGTCTGGCTTTTTTCCGGATACCTCGCCCATCAGGTAATCGCCAACACCCTTTTTGTGCAGGGCCAAGGCGTCTTCAGGCTCGGCAAATAAGACAATCTCTTTTGCGCCGTGGTCAAAGGCGATAGCCGCTGTGGTGAAGGCTCGGAACACGTCAATGATTATCGCCGTTCCCTGGGCCTCTTCGGCACCTCTTTTCAGGCTGCCGAGTTTTATTTCCATCTGGTTGTCTGCTCCGAGTTGGTGTTGGTTGAATTAGGGCAGGACTGAGCCTGGCTGAGAACCGGCGACCCCATCTCCGACTTTGTCGGACCTAACCCTCCCCCTTACGAGGGGGAGGGTATATTGCGCTTTCTAGTCGTGGTGAGCCGGAACTCCCGTAGAGCCTTACTTCTTGGTCAGCTTCTGGAGGGAGCGGACCTCACGGGGTGGGCTTAGCCTGCTGCCGGTGTGGGTCCATGAAACCTCACCAACAAAAATGTCACCCTTGGAGTTGATGCAGACGCCGTGGGGGGCGATGAAGCTGCCGGGTTTCTCGCTCTCAGGAACGTCGCCCAGCTTGGCCAGGTAATTGCCTTTGGTGTCCATGATGCCTATTCGGGGGCCGAGGCCAGAGGCTTGGTCGTTGGGGCCAATGGCTACGCCAAGTTCGCCAACGTAGACCTTCTGGTCGCCACTGGTGTCGATGAACAGACCGCAGGGGCGGGCCATGTCCTTCCACTGGGTTTCAAATTTTCCATTCTTGTCAAAGACCTGGATGCGCTGGTTCTCACGGTCAGCCACATAAACCCAGCCGTCCTTGTCGGTGCAGACGTTGTGGGCAATGTTGAACTGGCCCTCGCCGGTGCCTGACTCGCCCCAGGAGAAGAGCAATTTGCCGTCTGGCGAATACTTGTGGACTCGGGCATTGCCGTAGCCGTCAGACACGTAAAACTCGGCAGTCTCAGGGTCTAGGGCCACGTGGGTGCAGCGATTAAAGGGGTCTCCGCCCATGAAAATTGACGGTTTTCCGGGTATGCCCAAGGTGAAGATAACGCTGCCGTCCATGTTGCACTTGCGAACGGTGTGGTCGCCGTCATCGGTCAGATAGATGCTGTCATCTGGCCCCATAGTGATGCCGTGGGCCCTGGGATAGACGCCCTCGCCCCAGGAACGGAGGAATTTCCCATCCTTGTCGAAGACAATTACTGGGTGCTCGCCACGGTTGAAAACGTAAACGTTGTCTTGGCCGTCCACGCCGACAGAGGCGCACTCTTTGAACGCATAGCCGTCGGGGAGCTGACCCCAACCTTCTTCTACTTCATAACTGTAGGAACCCGAGCCTAAAACTACCATTGTTACAACCTCAATCTTGCCGTTTGACTGTTTATTACGGCCCCTGATGGGGCACTCGGAGATTGTAGCACTGCCCGGATGGAAATCAACGGTGTTTTAGCCGGCGTCGAGTGTTAAATAAAGAGGAATCGGAGATACTAATACTTAAACCTATAATCTAAAAATATCAACCAAATAAAAAATGGCAAACAAGATAATAGAGTTTTGGGAACTTCACATTGCCACAACCTATTGGCCGTTGCTATTATTGATTTTGATACCCCCGCACTAATATCAGTCTGCGGGAACCACAGGCCAAAACTCCAAGCGGGTTTTGGAACAAACCGCGAAGTAGGGTTAGATGACAGAACAAGTCAGGCGAGATTTCGTAAAGTACTCATTTTTTAAAGTAGACCCCGCATGGCGCCGCCTTCCAGTGAAGGAACGGCAGGATAGCAAGGCCCAGTTTGCCGAGGTTCTGAACGAGTTTTCAGACCGAGTGTCCATGTCTAGCTACAGTCTTGTGGGCACCCGCGGCGACGTTGATTTCATGCTCTGGAAGGTGAGCGAAGAGGTTGAGGCAATCAACGAACTGATGGCACGGGTGAATCACACCGATTTGGCCCCGTACTTAACCATGCCCCATTCATACTTGGCGATGACCCGCCGATCACCGTACATCGACGACCATGTTCACGAGGGCCAAGAGGGGACCGGTGCCGCGACGATGCGGATCATTGGCCGCAAGTATCTCTTCATATACCCGTTCGTGAAGACTCATGAATGGTACCAATTGCCCAAGGAAGAACGGCAGGCTTTGATGAACGAGCACTTCGTCATTGGACACAAGTATCCGGACGTGAAAATCAGCACTGCTTATTCGTTCGGCGTGGACGACCATGAGTTTGTGCTTGGATTTGAGACCGACGACCCATCTCATTTCCTGGACTTGGTGATGGATCTTAGGGAGTCGAAGGCCCGTCCTTACACCCTGATCGATACGCCCATATTCTCTTGTCTCAGCAAGCCCATTGAGGCCTGCTTGGACGATCTAGGATAAATAACAGCCAGGTAACCAGATAAGTAACTAGGCAACAAAAAAGGGCGTCCCGATTTACCGGGACGCCCTTTTTTATTTGCTACTAGTGTGGGTTTTGGCTGATTAACCGGCCTGGTTCTTCATGTGATTCATGGCAGAACCGGCTTTGAACCAGTCAATCTGACCTAAGTTCATGGTGTGGCGCAGATTGATACGCTCCACTTCGCCGTCCTCGTGAGTGACCACGCAGACCAACGGCAGTCCCGGAGCCAAACTGGTCAAGCCAACTATGCTCAACCGGTCGTCGGCACGTATGCGTTCGTAGTCGCCTGGGTCTTCAAAGGTCAGAGGCAATACGCCCTGCTTTTTGAGGTTGGCCTCGTGGATCCTGGCAAAGCTGCGGGTGATTACAGCCGCTGCGCCCAACATTCTGGGAGACATGGCGGCGTGCTCACGGCTGCTGCCCTCTCCGTAGTTGTTGTCGCCAATGGCAATCCACTGCATTCCCTGGGCCTTGTACTCGCGGGCAATCTCAGGGATGGGCTGAATCTGCTCACCGGAGAGTTGATTCTTCCCGGTGCCGGGCTCGTCGGTGAACGAGTTGACCGCACCTAGGAACATATTGTCGCTCAAGTTATCCAGATGTCCTCGGAACCGCAGCCACGCTCCAGCGGGGGAAATGTGGTCGGTGGTGCACTTACCGGCAGCCTTGACCAGCACAGGCATGTCCACGAAATCATTGCCGTCCCAAGCAGGCCACGGCTCTAGAATCTGGAGGCGTGCGCTGCCTGAGTCAACGTTCACATTAATGCCACTGCCGTCTTCAGGCGGAGCGATGTAACTATCAACTCCGGGGTCGAAGCCGTTTGGCGGAACTTCAGGTGCCGGTTTGGGCGCCTCAAGCATGAATTCTACGCCGTCCGCACCAGTTAATGTGTCGATCATTGGGTTGAAGCTTAGACTGCCGCCCAGGCTCATGGCCACCGCCATCTCAGGGCTGGAGATGAAGTTCATGGTGCCCGAGTTGGCGTCGTTGCGCTTCGGGAAGTTACGGTTGTAAGACGTGACGATGGAGTTGGGCTCGCCTTCAGGCATCTCGTCGCGTCGCCACTGGCCGATGCAAGGTCCGCAAGCGTTGGCCAAGACTGTGCCGCCGATGCCTTCTAGGGCGGCCTGCTGGCCGTCACGGGAGATGGTCGCACGGACTTGCTCTGAGCCAGGTGTAATCAGGAAATTGGAAAGTGAATTGAGACCGTGCGCCTTTGCTTGGTCGGCAATGTCTGCGCAGCGGCTCATGTCTTCATAGGACGAGTTGGTGCAACTACCGACCAATGCAGCGGAAACCTTGTCCGGGAATCCCTCTTCAATGACCTCTTTGGCCATGGCAGAGATGGGGCGTGCACGGTCGGGGGAGTGAGGCCCGGTGATCTGCGGCTCCAGCGTGGAGAGATCAATCTCCACGATGCGGTCGTAATACTGGCTTGGGTCTGCTTCAACTTCAGGGTCGGCGGTGAGCAGGTGCTTGTACTTCTCGGCTAGTTCAGCCAGTTCCGGGCGGCGAGTGGACTTCAGGTAGGTGGCCATCCGCTCGTCGAAGGGGAACACATCGCCAGTGGCGCCAAGTTCAGCACCCATGTTGGTGATGGTGGCCTTGCCGGTGCAGCTGATGGAGTTAACACCGGGGCCGAAGTACTCGATGATGGCGTTGGTGCCGCCGGCAACGGTCAGGACACCAGCCAGGTGGATGATTACATCTTTGGGGGCGGTCCAACCGCTGAGTTCACCGGTAAGTTTTACACCGATTAGGGTTGGGTATTTAACTTCCCAAGGCAGGCCGGCCATTACGTCGGCTGCGTCGGCTCCACCCACACCAATGGCCAAACAACCAAGTCCGCCAGCGTTTGGAGTGTGGGAGTCGGTGCCAATGACCAAACATCCCGGGAAGGCATAGTTCTCTAGATTAACCTGGTGAATGATTCCTGAACCAGGTTTCCAGAAGCCCATGCCGTACTTGCGGCAGGAAGACTCCAGAAATTGGTAAACCTCGCTACTTTCATTGAGAGCGTCTTGAAGGTCTGACGATGCGCCAACCCGAGCCTGGACCAAGTGATCACAGTGTACGGTGGTTGGCACGGCGACTTCAGTGCGGCCCGACTGCATGAACTGCAGAATGGCCATCTGACCAGTCACATCCTGGTGGGCGACCCGGTCCGGGTTGAGCATGATGTAGCTTTCGCCGGGGTCTAGTTCTGCGCCCGTGGCATCATCCAAATGGCCCAAGAGCAGTTTTTCAGCCAGGGTTAGCGGTCGGTTGAATCTGGCCCGCACAACCTCAAGGTTGCGCTCCATTTTCTTGTAGGCTTCTTCTACGAACTGGGGAGTTGAGTCTACGTTCATGTGGGGGCTCCTATTTCTATCAGCCGGGGCCGTCTTGGCAAAACGGAGCTTTGGGGCCTCGGACTTAAGTTTGGCCGGATTGGATTTACTCTCAGGATTTTCCCGATAACCTCAGTCAGTTAGCATAATACGCCACCGGCAAACAGACCCATCAACCACAGATTACGCCGGGATTAACGGTTTCCGGTTGACGATATAAAACCTTTAAAGGGTATCCCTTTAAAGGTTTTATCATGACCAAACTGAGATACTACACCAACCAGTCTCAGAAGACGCGTGATGGAGCACGAAAACGCGACCTGGAGTTGTTTACTTGCGCTTTAGTTCAGAGGGGTCAACGTTCTTGAAGTACTCGTAGTTCTTCTCGATGTACTCGGCCCACTGGGCGGGAACTGCGTCCTCAGCAAAAATGGCCGTTACGGGGCAGACCGGCTCACAGGCGGCGCAGTCGATGCACTCGTCCGGGCTGATGTAATACATGTCGTCCTGGTCACGGGTGTAGATACAGTCGACCGGGCAAACATCGACACAAGCCGAATCTTTTAGTCCAACGCAAGGTTCGACGATGATGTAAGTCATAGTGAAGGGCTCCTTCCGATTCAATATTGATAACAGCGCGCATCGGCAATGTGTGCCTGCTTGCGGCCAGCGAAAAACGCAACGGAATTATAGCATAGCGCCGCGTCTTTGCAAGGCAACGGCAGTAAAAAACCACTGCCGGTTAGACAGTGGTTTTAGCTTCAGGATTGCCTACGTTTTGAGAACCGGTTGAATACCGGCGTTGGTGGGAGACCTCAGTGTCTAGAGAACCAGGCCGTAGGTCCGCTTTTTAATAGAAAGGTTGACGAATGTCTCAGTCCGCTGGACGCCGTCAATAACGCCGACCTTGGTTCGCAAAAATGTACCCAAACCCTCGGCAGATTCCAGTCCGGCCCAGATGAATACGTCATAGGCACCGGTGGTGATGGCCACATAATGGGCTTCACTCAGAGTGGCAATCGCCTCTGCCACCGAGTCAGACTTTCCGGGTCCTGTCTGCAGGCCGATCAGAGCGGTGGTGGCGTAGCCCAGTTTTTCCAGGTTGGGCACGGCGATGATTTTGACCACGTCGTCGGTGACTAGACGGCGCAAGCGACGGCGTACTGTGCCTTCACTGACACCAACCTCACGTGCGATTTTTGCATTGGAGGCCCTACCATCTA
>CAVODA010000008.1:0-17939 GCA_963694265.1 Dehalococcoidia bacterium | reverse complement strand
GGATTACGCCGCGGTGGTGACTGCGTTCACTCAGGGCAACCTTGATCTGGCATTTTTTGGCGGACTCACCGGCGTGCAAGCCAGGATTCTTGACGCTGGCGCCGAAGCAGTAGCCCAACGCGAAAATGATGCGGCCTTCCACTCCAAGTTCATCATCCGGAACGACCTGCCCGCCATGTCATTGAGCGACCTGGCAGACCTGGCCGCAGACCTGACCATAACGTTTGGCAGCGAAAGCTCTACCTCCGGGCACCTGATGCCGCGCCATTTCTTGAAAAGTGCAGGGTTAGAGGCTGATTCTAGTTTCAAATCGCCCCCCAATTACTCCGGCTCCCATGATCTTACGTGGCGGCTGGTTGAGAGCGGTGCGTTCGACATTGGCGCTCTGAACGAAGATGTTTGGGACCGGGCCGTGGCCAACGGGCTGGTGGACGTCAGCAAAGTACGCGTGCTGGAGACAACCCCCGCCTTTTTCGACTACAACTGGACTGCGGCCTCGGGCGTTGGCGAAAAATTTGGCGACGGATTCTCCCAAAAAATTCAGAAAGCACTCCTAGAATTGGGCGCAGAAGAGAATTCAGAAATCCTCAAGCTTTTTAGTACAGAGCGGTTCATTGCAACCGAAAACGACAATTACCAAGCAATTGAGGTCGTGGCTAGGGATCTGGGGATAATCAAATGAGTATATTGAGGGACACCCTAGAACGCGCCAATGACGGAATTAGTCCTGCGCAGCCCTTGGTGGACGGACGCAGCCTGAGCAAGTCATTTGGGTCGCTGGTTGCTTTGGCCCCATTGGACTTGGCCATCGGCGCTGGCGAGAGAGTGGCGTTGGCTGGCCCCAGCGGTAGTGGCAAATCCACCCTGCTGTACATTCTTGCCGGGTTAATCCAACCCGACGATGGCCAGCTATTTCTGGACTCGAAACCAGTTACTGACCTGCAGCCGGGCCGCCAACTCTCGGAGTCTGTGGGTCTGATCCAACAGCAACTAGATTTGGTGGCGCAACTGCCGGTGGTGCAGAACGTGCTGGCCGGGCGGCTGGGCCAGTGGAGTCTATGGCGGTCGCTGACCTCATTATTCTCAGCCAGGGAGCGGAATTCAGCCTTGGATGCCTTGTCCCGACTGGGCATTGCCGACAAGATCGATGAGCCAACCTCCCAGCTCTCCGGCGGCGAGCAACAGCGGGTCGCCATCGCCAGACTAATGCTACAGGCCCCCAAGATAACCCTGGCCGACGAGCCTGTCTCGTCCCTAGACCCGGCCCGAGCCGACGAGATACTTGGCCTACTGAGTGCTCTGGCAACGGACACAGGTGGCGCGTTGATTGCCAGCCTGCACTCGCCGGATCTGATACAGGCGCACTTCACGCGGGTAATTGGCCTGCGGGAAGGCGTCATCCAATTTGATATCCCGGCCCGGGAGTTGACAGCCCCGGTGCTTGAGGCCCTTTATGATCTGGACCGGGACTCCCAGAACTAAAGGGCTGGCCCGGCTTTTCGAGGCCAGACGCCTGCTAAGCCTGATTTTGGTTGGGGCTTTTGTGTGGAGTCTCACCGGCGTTGGTTGGAAGGATGGCATCCTACATACCGGCGGCGGTGATGCCATCAAAGACTTCTCCCTGGCGCTCTTCCCACCAGAACTCTCTCCCGGCTTCTTGAGACTCGCCCTGGCGGCTAGCTGGCAAACAGTGGTGCACGCTGTGGCTGGTATCACCCTGGCCATCATTGTTGGCGTACCCCTGGGAATTATCGCTTCCGGTTCCCTGGGAAACCCTGGCCGTACACGGCTGGCTGTAGCCGTTGGTGTCCGGTTCCTGCTGGCGTTCATGCGCTCGATCCACGAACTGGTCTGGGCTGTGTTATTCGTGGCCGCGTTTGGCCTTTCATCGATGGCCGTGGTGTTGGCCATTGCTATCCCCTACGCGGGGATACTGGGGAGAATCTACTCAGAGCTACTGAATGACGTGCCTGAGGGACCATTGGACGGCCTGCGCTCCGCGGGGGCATCGCCAACTGAAGTCTTGTTCTATGGCCGGATGCCCATGGTCCTGACCGACTTACTCAGCTACAGTTTCTACCGGTTTGAATGTGCAATTAGAGCCGCAGCTATCATGAGCTTTGTCGGCATCAGAGGACTGGGCTTTGAGATACAACTTTCGTTGAGCGACCTGATGTTCAGTGAGGTCTGGACGCTGCTCTTGTTCTTGTTTGGTCTGGTCTTGCTGGTGGATTACTGGAGCACACGCGTCCGGCGGAGTCTGGGCTCATGAGCGTGAATCGCAAAGCGATCAGGGAAACCGTGCTTGGTCGGCGTCGGATTACCTTCGCTCGGGCGTCGCTCTACGGGTTTTTGGCTCTGGCAGTAGTTTCTTGGGTCTATATCTTGGCCGGGACTGATAGCGGGCTTGGGGATTTATTCTCGGGCCGTTCTTGGAGTAACGCCAGCAGTTTCCTCAGGCAGTTGCTGGGGTTGGAAGACGGGTTGGGCGGCGGTGGCCGGCCCGCGTTTTTTGACCTGAGTCGTTGGGGCGAGACGGGCAAGTTGGCCTATAAAACGCTGATGATGAGCGTGTTGGCCATCGGGCTGGCTGGTCTGGGGGTGTTGGTGACCTTTCTGCCGGCGGCGAGGAATGTTAGTAACGGCGAACTGGGTGGCCGACCTTCCGCCGGTATGGGCACACTTTATCATGCGCTCCGGCTGTTCTTTGCTTTCACACGAGCAGTGCCGGAGTTGGTGTGGGCCATGGTAATCGTGTTCTTTCTGTCACCGGGGATACTGCCGGGGGCGATTGCCCTGGGGCTGCACAACTACGGCATTGTGGGCAAGCTTTCAGCCGAGGTAGTGGAGAATATGGACCCGGGTCCGGCGCGGGCGTTGCGTTCCGCAGGAGCTGGAAATATGCAGATGCTAGCCTATGGAATCATCCCCCAGGCCATGCCCCAGTTTCTCACCTACCTGCTGTACCGCTGGGAGGTGGTGATTCGTACCACGGTGGTGGTGGGCTTCGTCAGCGCCGGTGGTCTGGGCCGAGAATTCAGACTGAGCCTAAGCTTCTTTCAGTACACCGACGTGGCGCTGATTATCCTGTGGTACCTGATTCTGGTGGTAGCTGTAGACCTGCTCAGTGCGTTCCTGCGGCGGCTGGTGCGCGTCCCGTAATGCAGGGTTATCAGGTCTAGATAGTGACGGGGTAGATGACCTGAATCACCTTGTTGTTGCGAAGGCCATCGAAGTAGGGATGGGGACGGTCCGGATTCTGGAGCCAACGCCGGACGAAATAGGCGACCAGATTGGACAACTGATTGCCCACCGAGCGTGCGGACTCCACGAAACAGATGTCATCAATTAGCCCTGTGGCGTCCATGCCCTCATCAGACCGTAGGAACTCGGCCATGAACTTAGCTTCCAGTGAGGCCCCGTTTTGGGCTATGACCAGAGAATGGTTGGCAATGGGTACCGTGCCATCCATGATGTCGTCACCGGACAGGCTGGACATGTTGAGTTCGTCCAAAAACATGCCAATGGCAAAGAAGAATTTGTTCACCAGCGGGCCAGTGGGAGTATCCCATCTGTTGAAGTAATCATCGTTACCGGCGGCTCTGACGTCGTTGAACTCTTTCTTGTTGATGTAGGAGGTGATCACCGGGGTCTCACGTCTAATCATGATGCCCAGGCAATCTTGAAGCAGTTCGTTTCTCTTGGCTGGAGTCCAAGATGAAAAATAGCCCAAACCCTGGTAGAGGTCCACCGGTCGGATGACATTTGGTGCGCCTTCTTCACCTAGCGGCGCGCCAAAATTACGGCGGCAGATGGCATTGAACTCACCGTTTACCGAGATTGACTGGCTTTCGTGAACGAACAACCCGGTGTAAATTTGGTGTCCTTGGGATGGGTCATTGACCGTTGCGCCGGTAAGTCCGGATTCTCCAACATAGGTCAGGAACATTTTCCTCTCTCCAAAACAACCGCCGGAGGCCTCCCCGTATGCGGGGTTTGCTCCTCCGGCGTTTTTAATTCTTTACCGAATCCCATCAAGAGAACTGATCTGTAGTACTGAACAATTCACGGGGACAGGACCATGGATTAAGTTGAGATTGCCCTGGCTCCGAAGTTTATTCCGCGGATGCTTCTGCCGCAGGGGCGTCTCCACCCTCTTCGGCTCCGGCTTCGGAGGCAGTGAATTCTTCTGCGACTCTGGGAAGCTCAATCCTGACTACCATGTCTTCGGCGTCGGTCAAAAGTGTGGCAGAAGCAGGAATGGGTAGGTCACCGGCACGAATCACCGAGTCGGCACTCTCCATGGTGTCCAGGTCAGCTTCAATCTGACTTGGCATCTCCAAGGGTAATGCTTGGACATCCACGGTGCGCAACTGGTGCATCACCGTGCCGTTGACTAAGCGTGCGCCGGCAGATTCGCCAATCAGGATAACGGGCACCTGTGCGGTTACCGGCCTGCTGATGTCTGCGGCCAGCAGGTCAACGTGCAACAAATTGTCGCGCATCGGGTCCCACTGAATCTCTCTGGCAAAGGCCAAATGCGTGCCAGACTCACCCTGGATGGTGATGTGGATGGGTGTGGCACCGCCAGCAGCGGCGAGTGTTCGAATCAGCGTGGAGGTTTGGCACTGTAGTGACCGTGGCTCCATTCCGGGTCCGTAAAGATGTACGGGAACAATTCCGACTCGGCGCAAGCGCGCAACCTTTTTGCCGGTTAATTCTCTGGGGTCTAGTTCAATCTGGACTAAGTTCGTGGTCATGGGACGATGGTCTCCGGTATATTTGTACTTCAGAATTCCCGAGGGTCTGCGACTGATTTTTTGAAAAAGTGCGCATGGGCCAGAAGGGCTACGGCCAATCTTTGGGAATAAGTGCACATGAGTTGATGCGAGAAGTGACGAATCGCAACCGTCTAATAATAGCATTAGCCACCTGGAAAGTGAATGCCGCATCTTCTTGAATATCATTTTAGGCGTGTTGCGACCCCAAATCTTGACACTCGGTTTATCATGGTTTTGGACTTTGACCGGAGGAAAAAACATGGCTTCTCATTCACTGGGGCTTTCCTTATACCAAGCAGCAAGAAATATGGGTGTGCCCTTTACTGATGAAAACGAGCCTGTAGACCGGACGGTTAAGGCTAACGGAATGAATTTTCACTACCTAGAATGGGGCGATTCTTCCAAGCCCACCCTGGTGATGTTTCACGGCGTTTCCCAGCAGGCCCACAGTTGGGATTTTATAAGCCTGAATCTGTCACCCGATTATCATGTGATTGCGGTGGATCAACGCGGCCACGGTGACACAGATTGGGCCGAAGATGGCAATTACTCCCTGGATTCCATGCAAGCTGACATGGATGGAGTGATTGAGGCCATAGGTTTGGATGACTTCAACCTGATGGGCCACTCCATGGGCGGCCGCAACAGCTTCATCTGGGCGTCCAGGCACCCCAAGACACTGCGGTCTCTGACTATCGTGGACACTGGCCCCGTAACCCAACGACAAGGCCAAGACCGGATTCGCAATTTCCGTGAACTGCCCAACGACCTGGACAGTTTCCAAGAATTTGCTGATCGCATCAAAGAATATACGGGTCGCACTGAAGATCAGGTACTTGGGGCGCTGAAATATAGCATCCGCCAGACTTCAGACGGCAAATGGTCTTGGAAATGGGACCCGGCAACCAAGAATCGTAGTCGTATGGGAACTGACCCCAACTGGCCTGTGGAAAAGTTGTGGGAATGCGTGCAGGCGGTGGACTGCCCGTCATTGGTGCTCCGGGGCGACCGCAGCGACATATTTGCCGAGGAAACCCTGGCAAAGATGGGCGAGGTCATGCTTGAATGCACCACGGAGACCATTTCAAACGCCGGACATTTGGTCCAAGGCGACAACCCGGTGGACTTCATCACCGCAGCCCGCACACTTTTATCTAAAGTGAACGCCTAAGAATCTAGGACAAGGTGAACGGCTAGGGTTTAATTATCGACGCAGGCTTTTAAGAGAGGTCGATAATCCTGGGAATCAGATCGCCCAGTCCAAAGCCGACCCCGGCAGATATTGCGCCAATGGCCAGTATCTCCAGTCCTTGCAGGAGCGGTGAACGCTGCACCAACCGGCCTTTGCCCACGCCCAAGATGAACAGGCCCGTCAGCGCCGCTGCAATGGACACGCTGATGGCCGCCCCGCCTTCCATGAAGAAATGGGGCATTATGGGTATGATCGCTGCCAGTATGAAGGCGATACCCATGGTGAGGGCGTCCTTCATGGGGTTGGTTGTATCGTCGGGGCTGATGCCCAGTTCTTTCTCCACCAGAGTGCGCAGCCACAGGTCTTTGTCCTGGGATATCTCATCAGCTAGGTGTCGCGCTTCCTGATAGGTCTTGCCCTCTCGCTGGTAGAGCACCACCAACTCGGCCAACTCCTCAGCCGGGTTTTCCTCAAGCTCTAGGGCCTCACGGGCGATTTCTGCCCTTTGGACATCCTGCTCCGCGCGGGAGCCCAAGAATGCTCCGGTGGCCATGGATAGCATGCCCGGCAGCGCAGCCGCCAAACCGGCGACCAACACGGTGGTCTGGTTTTCCACGGCTACGGCAACTCCGGTGACCAATGCCACCGTGCTTAATAGGCCATCCTGAGCGCCAAAGACCACTTCACGCAATCTTCCCAGCCGGGCGACACGCCAGCGCTCACGGTCGATCTCTGTGGCCGCGCTAACGTAGTCCGCCATGGTCATGCCATCGTCATCGATGGTCAGCGCGCTGCCGGGAGCTGGCCCTGTGGCTGGTACTGGGCCGGACGCTTGGTTGGCCGATGGTGCAACTACCGGCTCCAAACCCGCAGCCGCAATGGCCGCTGTTTTGGCATCCAGCAGTTCCAAGGCAACGGTGAACACCATCAGGTGATGGCGCTCGCGGTCCATGGCCAGGGCAAACGAGTCTGCGGCGTCCTGGCGGCCCTCGTCCAAGGCATCCTGGATCATCTTGGGATACATGGTGCTGTATTCTTTGGACTCGCCCTCGGTCACCGTGCGCAGGTTGATATGAGTGGCGTCCAGCGCACCCGCCACCCGCAGATGGTTCATACCGTGGATGGTCTCGGCGCCGGCCACTTCTTGGAAGACCTGGGCCACTTCGGGGTGACCCTCTTCCAGGGCTCGGTGAGCGTAGGCGTTATATTTTAAATGGGCCATTGCCTCTGCGACAATGGCCGACCAAAGGTTTCGTTCCGTCTTTGTCATTGACGGTGGTTGTGGAGCCATGATGGGTGTCCTTATAAATTTCTGTGGCGCTACCAGACGCTGTTATTGCCCAGCGTAACCGGGCATAATCCGCCTCTAGTCAAAGGCCCAATGGGCCGTGGGATAGCACAACCTATCTTAACAGTTGGGCGAAATCCCTGGGCAGTTAAGCCAGTGCAGGTTGTGGCGAGAGGGGACTAATTACTGGGGTTTCGTATGGGCGGTCTAGGCTGACTGAGAAGCGTGGTGGGCAATCATACGCCAGCCGTCTTCCCGCCGGACGAAAACGTTGGTGGCAAAGGTGCTGAAATTAGACGCTGTTCCCGCTACCACGCTAGTGATGACTTCGACACAGGTGACGCTGCCGAAATCACCCTCGACGAGTACGTTTAGGTAACGGACTTGGAATTGCATCAGGTTGGAATTCTGGAAGATACGGTCCCAGCTCATGCGCACGGCTTCCCAGCCGATCAGGGGAGTCCACCCCGGATGAACACAAACCACCCGCGCGGAGTCCTCCCAGACCTGGTCCATGATGGATATATCCAAGTCTGAAAACGCGTCGTAAAACCGCTGGTTGGCGGCTTTTAGTTCTTCAACTATCTCTGGTTCGGGTTCAGGAATCATCAGTCTTTTTCCTCGTTATAACTACGCCTGGGTTCTAATCCCGCCTGGGTCCTAGCCACGTCCGGCACGGTTGGCCCAATATTCCCAGGCCCGTTCTTGGGCCGTGGGGCGCATCTGGCCTTCTGCCATTAATTCAATCTCGCCTGGTGTCATGTATTTAACATCTCCCAGCCTCAGCGATTCCAGTAGCAGTCCGGCGTTGACCTGCAGATAGACCGAGGCCATCACAACCTCGTGGATGGACTTGCCGGCAATCACGCAGCCGTGGCCGCGCATCAGGGCCACCCGGCGGTCACCTAAGCAGCGGGCCAGGTCTCGGCCTTGCTCCATGGTGGTGACCAGCATGCTGGTGTCCTGAAAATTGTCGCGTATGTCCCAAACCGGCAGTTCCGGCCCAATGATCGCTGCCAGGTGGAACATTGGCCGCAGTGGCGTGTCTGTAACGGTGAATGGCACCACCGTTGCCGAGTGGTTGTGGATAACGGCCAGAACGTCGTCTCGGGCCTCGTAAATGCCGCCGTGGATCGGACGCTCCGAATACATGGTGCGGCCCTGTTGGTCTAGGGGCTCGCCCTCTAGGGTGTACTCCATCAGATCAGAGACTTCCACCAGGTCTGGTGCGCGGGACTGGGACAATATGTACCGGTCCGGGTGTTGTGGATGCCTGATGCTCACGTGGCCAAAGGCGTCTACCACTCCCTCCCGTGCCAATATGCGGTTGGCTGTGACCAGTTGTTCTAATTGTTCATCAAAATCAGTCATGCAATTTTTGCGCCGCTATTTCAATATCCCAGGGTGATGATGCCGGTGTAGGGGGCGGGTTTTTAACCAGCACTGCATGGGGTAGGTCGTGTTTTTGTGTTCCGGCGCGCCGATGGTTGAGATTATCGTGGCGGTTCTAGATTGGCCAACCTTTACCGCGGGCGGGTTTTTAACCCGCCCCTACGGGGAACCGGATTGCATCAAATAAAGAGACCCTGCCCATGTTTCTCGGCAGAGCCTCCCAGTTGCGCTCGTTGGAAAACCAATCACGAATCGTTTAGACCACCTGTCCAAACAAAACGCCGCTGCGCGGCTAGTGCATTGGGGAGAAGGACGACGGGACCATGATCTTGTTCTCTTGGCTGACCAAGAATTCCCGGGTGGGCGGTGGCCAGGTTGGAGTCTTGCTGGCTTCGGCCCTAACGTTTTTCCGCTGGTCTAGATCGTTGTAGGCCCAGATGTGGACCCATTTGTTCAATCCGCCAGTGTCGGTATACATGGCGGCGGCCAACGGGGAGAATTCCTCACGGGCGGGAACGGCATCGGCCCAGATGTCGATGACCTTACTCATGCTGCCGACCTTGTAGGTGTAGGAACGCATCTCGTAGATGGAACCCAACGCTTGATCGCCACCCAGCGGGCGCATGAACGGGGCCGGGTTGAAAATCTCTGAGTTCATGCTCACGTACATGTCGGGGTCATTCTTCGGCGGCCAGTTTGGGTCTTTGCCAGCTTCTGCGCGGACGCTGTTGCGCTCTTCCACGCTCTCGTAGGGCCACACGTGAATCACCTGGTTCAAGGGGCCGATCTCGGTGTGCCAGAAGGCTCCCAACTTGGAATACTTCTCGCGGTGAGGCAACGCGGCGGCAAAGTTCTCTTCGAACGTGGCGACGCTGCCGGGTTTCAGGACGTAGGTACGCACTTCGTAAATCATGGTGGCTCCTAACTGACGTAGATTGTATTCTGCCCACCTTGCCAGGCTCAAAACCAGGCTAAATCAGAGACGGGCCTGAAGTACGGCGACAGTGTAGCAAAACTGGATTGTCCGGGCAAACAGTCCGGCGTCAATGGCTACTAGTTTGCCTGCATGATGACCACTTTATCGCAGTGCTTCTCAGCCATCTGCACAAGCTCCTGGTGCAACTCAGACGGACTGCCAATGGTGCAGACCACATTCCAGACACCGGCCCTAGCGTCTCGGCCCATCCGGGCGATGATTTCAATGTTGTTCTCGCCGTTAATCGATTGCTCGGTTCCGGTGGCGAAATTTCGCACTGCATTAAGGGCTTCGGCAGTACCGGCGACATTATTAGCATATTTCAGCAGTCCGATGGTTGAATCACCCAAATGTGAAGGACTGGCTGGGTCCAGGACGATGAACGCCACAGCCCGATCCTTGGCGGCAAAGGCGGTCACGTACTTGCGCGTTTCCACGATCTGACTGGCGTGGGTGGCCTCATGTCCAGATGAACGTTCGATTAATTCCAGCAACGTCAACTCGGGAAAGTTATTTTCGAGGTTGTATGGGATAGCTGGCTGGGCCATCCGGTCTTCGGTCAAACTCGCAACCAAGGCGCGGAACCGCTGGTGGGTCTCATCCAGGTGGGCGATGTCTTGTTTGAGCCTGTCTTCGCGGGTGGCAAAGGGAGCTAGCATGTCCAACTCGCCGGATGCGATCTTCTCCAGTCGGTCTAGATAGTTCTCGGCATCCAGGTGTATCAGCGTCTCCCAGACCGACCATCTGGAGCCCAAAAATGCATCATCGGGGTCGAGCCCTGCCAAGGATCCATGGAGTGCCTTATGTGATTCATCAAGTTGTTCCAGCACCAGATCCCGGCGTTGGAGCAGGGTTAAGTCTTTGTCTGTCGCTATTGGTTTCTCCCTACGGCTTATTACCTGCGGCTTTTTAAATTCTGAGGCCATTCTATGCCCGGCACCTCTTCGGTGAAAGATGCGGCAGTGGTACAATTTTCATCAATCTAAATGACCGAAGCTAGAAACAGAACAGCCACGCCTGCCGCCAGCATCAGTGGAGACTGGCTGACCAAAGAACGGCTGCGCAATCTGTTGAACGTGCGTATGCCCCACGACGGCGAGGTTAGCTCATCCATCTACCTGCGGCCAGGTGACACTGCTGGTTCTGCGGAATGGAAAGAGCGATTGCCCCGCTTGGGTGGTACCCCCGAGGACAACGGTTGCGGTCTGGTTGGGCTCAGGGCTGGTGACCGTATGCTGGTCATAGCGCCGCCGTTTCCGGTGCTGGAGAGCGGTCTTTATGACACTTGGAACGATGAACCACTTGGGGAATTATTGGACGCAGAACGCACCATCGGCGTGGTTCTGGTGCGGCTAGGTCGCTACTCCGTGGCAGTCTACCGGGGCGCGGACCTGGAAAGCTCTAAGACCGATTCGCGCTACGTGAAGGGCAAACACCACGCCGGTGGCACATCGCAGCTCCGTTACACCCGCATCAGAGAAGGGCAGATGCGGCGTCTTTACATAAAAGTCTGCGAGTCCATTCGCGCCCAGTTTGAGCCCGTGGCTCGTGAGTTGGACCATGTGGTGTTGGGCGGAGAAAAATTCACGCTGAACGGCTTCCTGAAGGTCTGCCCTCGACTGGACGAATACAAAGGCATTACGCTGAAAAGAAGATTAAACATCCGAGATCCCAAGCGCGACACCCTTGATGACCTGGGTAGCACGCTGCATGAGAGCCGTGTTTGGGCTATGGACTGGTAATAATTGAACGACACTGAACCTGCAATGCCTGAAATGAATAACCCCTCGGAGTCCACGGTCCGACGAGAGACTCGCACGTTGAACACAGACCTGGGCGGCTTCGATTTCGCCGGACGGCTGCTCGAATTCGATAAAGTCCGAGAACAACTCGTCAGCCACACGCACACAGTGGTTGGCGCCGAGCGTGCCCGGTCTCTGTCACCAACGCTTGACCTGTTAGATATCGCCACCAGGCAGCAGGAAACGTCCGAGGCCAAGCTGTACCTGGACACTGGTGTGGGCCTTGAATTTGGGCCGGATCAGGACTTTAGAGAGATTCTTCAGCGGGCCTTGCTGGGTGGTTTGCTGCGCGGCGACGAACTGTTTGCTATTCGAGAATTGCTCCGCGCCGCTCGTTTCAACCGCACTGAGCTTGGCCGTCACGACGAGATTCCGTTGCTGTCCAGCATTGGAGAGAGCATCCCGGAATTGGGCGACCTGGAACGCACGCTCTCCGGTTCCATCAGCCCAGTTGGAGAGGTGCTGGATAACGCTAGTCCAGTGCTGCACAACCTGCGTCAGGACGCCCGCAACGCCCAAAACCGGCTGAACGACATCATGGAGCGTAACCTGCGCCGACTACAGCGTGCCGACGTGCTCCAAGAAGCCTTGATAACCCAACGCAACGGCCGTATGGTGCTTCTGATTAAAGCAGAGATGCGCTACCGGGTGCCGGGCATCGTCCATGACGTGTCCGACAGTGGAGCAACCGTGTTTGTGGAGCCCATGCCGGCCATCGATATGGGCAACCGCTGGCGTGAAGCCCGGTTGGCCGAAGACCGAGAGGTTGAACGAGTGCTGCGGCAGTTGTCGGGCATGGTCGGCCTTTCCGGCGAAGACCTCATGTTGACACTGGACCAGATCGCCAGGCTTGATCTGGACATCGCCAAGGCCCGCTATTCCAAGGTGATCAACGCCGTTGCGCCGTGGGTTTCAGAGCAGGAAGCTTCGGATAGGCGTCTGAGGCTGGTCCGGGCGCGACACCCCCTGCTTACGGGCGCCGTGGTGCCGGTCAGCATCGACCTAGACCGAGAACAAGAGGTGCTCTTGATCACCGGCCCCAACGCCGGTGGCAAGACGGTAACTCTGAAGACTGTGGGTCTGCTGGCTATGATGGCCCAGGCCGGTCTGCACGTGCCTGCGGAAGAAGCCCACTTCCCCCGGTTTGACGGCATCTACGCAGACATTGGCGACCAGCAGAGCATCTCGGAGTCGCTTTCCACATTCAGCTCACACATCACCAACCTGAAAGGAATCATGTCCCGCGCCACCGTCAATTCCCTGGTCTTGGTGGACGAACTTGGTACCAGCACCGACCCTGAAGAGGGTTCGGCCTTGGCCAGCGCCGTGCTCCGGTACTTCCAGAAGACTGGCTCGTTCGTAGTCGGCACTACCCACCACCGTGGCGTGGCCCGGTTTGTTCAGGAACAACCAGGCATGGTTAACGCCAGTGTCGACCTGGATCCCGCCACATTGGAGCCTACTTATCATGTGACGCTGGGTCTGCCGGGCCGCAGCTACGCACTGACCATTGCCGCGCGACTGGGCGTGCCCCAGGAAGTGATTGACGACGCCCGCACCGGTATCTCTCCGGTGGAGCAGGCCACTGAAGGTCTCTTGCAGGAATTGCAGCAAGAACGGTTGGTGGTCGAGGAACTGCGGCAGGAAGCTGAAATTGCGCGGACTGATTCGGCACGCAAACAACGGGAGCTAGACGCCCAATTGGCTGACGTAGAATCGGCCAAAGCCAACTTGGTCGAAGATTCGCGCCAGGAACTTCAGTCTCGCATTAGTGGGATATTGGACCGGCTGGCCAGGGCAGAACGCACTCTGGAAGCCGCCGAGATGCGCCAGGATGCCGAAGCACGTGTTAGGGCCGCTGCCAGAGCTGAAACAGAGACAAAACAGCAGATGCAGGTCCATCGCGATGAGATTAGAGAAGTTCAACGAGAACTGGATTCCACGTCCTGGTCGCCCATCGAGGTTGAAAGGATACCTTGGCAGGAAACCCTCAAGGAAGGCGACCGCGTCTACATACGTGGCATTGCCCAGCCGGTAGAGGTAATATCTCCGGCCGACAGCCAGGAGCGGATCGAAGTTCTGCTAGGCACCATGCGGGCCAAGATTCCAGTGTACCAACTGGAACGGAAGGCCGATGCCGACCCAACTGCCGCTGCCCACGGAGTGTATTTGAGCCGCTCCTCTAGTAGAACGCGTACGCGTGGCCCGAGCCCGGAATTAGACTTGCGCGGTCTGCGGGTGGACGAGGCCCTAAGCAAGGTGGATGACGCCTTGAACGATGCATCATTGGACGGGGCCAGTTCGGTTCGCTTGATTCACGGCAAAGGCACCTGGGCGCTGCGCACCGCCATCCGAGAGTACCTGAACGGTCACCCCCTGGTGATCTCAGCCCAGGACGGAGAAGGGGCCGGCGGCGACGGCATCACCGTTGCCGAGTTGGAGTAGGGCCTGCCCCTACTTGCCCTGAAACCTGGCTTGGCGTCGCTCGGCGAAGGCCTTGATGCCCTCTTGGAAATCCGCGGTTAGGCCGCTGTTGGCCAGCGCTTCTGTTTCTGCGTCCAGTTGGGTCACGATGTCCCGATTCCATGACTGATCGAACAGGGCTTTTACCTTTCCGTAAGCCAAGGTCGGCCCCTGCGCCAGTCTGACGGCAGTTTCCATGGCGTGGCGAAACAGGTGCTCGTCTTCCACCACCTGATTGACCAGACCCATCTCCAGGGCCATCTGCGCGCCGATGGGCTGGCTGGCCAGATATAGCTCCATTGCGCGGCCAGAGCCCACCAGCCTGGGCAGCAGGTACGTGGAACCGCCGTCAGCCGTTGCGCCAATGTTGGCGTAGGCCATCAGGAACCGTGCGCTTAGGGCGGCGTACCGGATGTCACAGCCCAGGGTTAGGCTGAAACCTGCGCCAGCGGCGACACCGTTGATTGCCGCTACCACCGGTTTCTCCAGTCTCCGAAGACTGAGAACCACCTTGGTGTGGAGCGCATCGGCCATTGTGCTGATGTGTTCGCGCAGGCCGTCTGGGCCGCCGCCATCCAGCACCTCAATGAACATTTTCACGTCGGCGCCGGAGCAGAACGCAGCGCCGGTCCCGGTGAGTAGTACCGACCGGACATCGTTGCGCTTGCAGGCCTCAATCGCCTCTTCCATTTCGTTGACCATGTCCGGAGTGAGGGAGTTTCGGGATTCGGGGCGGTCTAGGGTGATGATGCCCACTCCGTCCATTTTTTCGAACTTTATATTTTCGCCAGCCATTAGACGCTCTCCATGTATTCGGAAATCTCTTCCAGGCCGTAGCCGGATACTGCAATCTCCGGCGCCCAGGTCACCTGGTCTGACGACCAGCGCACTGTGGCCCGGCGTTGGGAGGCAATGCCTAGGATGTTGTTGATCAGCCGGAGCACATTGTCGTTCATGCGCACGGTGTTGGGTTTCAGCGGAGCGGCGAATTTGCCATCTTTGATCAGGTAGGAATCGCCGATAATCGTGCCGCTGAAATCTCCGCTAGTGGTGCCATTCACCGGGTAGGTGTACCAGATGCGGCCAATGTAGACGCCGTTGCCAACCAACTGCAGCAATTCTTCCTGGGTGTTGGCCCGGTTGCCTTCAATCACCAAGTTCTTGGGGACTGCGCCGGGCATGGATGCAAAATCACGTCCACCGCCGTTGCCAGGCCGGAACCCGTTGCGGGGGGCAATCATCTCCAGGGCGCTGGCCGGGTTGGTTCCTAATTTGTCCTGACCGGTGGCGTCATTCAGGATGCGCTGGTAGTTGTAATAATCAGACAGCAGGCCCGACAGTTTGCCGTTGCGGATTAAGTCAGTACGTCCCGTGGGCAGGCCCTCGTCGGTGATCGACTTGGCGCTGGGCAAGTTTGGGGACGCGCCGTCGTCGTAGAGGTTGAAGTCTTCTGAGGCCACCAACTGGCCCAGCTTGCCTATGAATGGCGATGCACCGGCGAAGAACATGTCCAAAGACAGCCCCGGCATCAGCACCCAATCAAGTATCTCGGCTACTGCTTGGGGGCCAAGAATCACGTTGTACTCGCCGGTCGGTATGCGTTCGCCCTCCATCGATGCGATGGCGTTGCGTGCGGCTTCCGCAGCGGCTTCCCCGGTGAAATCGGAGAGCTGACTGCCAACGGACCAGCCGCTGCCCTTGCTGGCTTGGGTCTCGATCATAGCCGTGGCGAATGACATAATCAGGGTGTTCTGCTCGGTCTTAATCCTAGGTATATGGGTTGAGCCGATGGCCATGCGGTCTTGAAGCATGACCACGTCGCCGCCCAAAATCAGGCCAAGTTCGGACATTTTTTCCGCTGAGCCGGCCAAGCCCATCAAGTCTTCCGACGACTGGAAGGTGTCCAACGCGCGGTGCATCATGCTCCAGCCCGCGTCCACCAGACCCTTGCCGCCGATGCGCATTAGCGCTGGGTCGTAGTTGGCCAGCGGTTCCTGTTCCTTTGATGCTGGTCGCTGGGGTGAATCAAGCTTGGGCAGCGACACAAACTTGGGATCGGCAACTGCTCCGGCACGGGCTTTTTCTAACGCCCGTTCAGCACCGGCCACGGAGAGGTCGGTAGGCTCGCTGCCAAAGCCGGTTTTGATGCCGTTGGGGGTTCGGAAAGTGGCCCTGATGCCCAGGCCGTAGCCCTCTGTGGACTTGGGTTCTTCCACGCCGTTGCTTGGGATGTGGGAGGTGTAATTGAGCCGAACAGTGAGGTTGGACCCAGCCGAAGCAAAGACCTCAACCTCGGTTACGTCGGGTTGGGAGGAGGCAAACGCCAAGGCGTCCTTAACGGCGCGGCGCAGGTTGGCTAGGGATATCACTCTGGTCGGTCCTTCCGAAGAGCAGCCCGGCCCGGAGGGTAATAATTCAAAGGGCTATTCTTCATCGGTTGGCGGCTCGGGTAGTGCCCATGAGTCGTCTGAGTCAGACGGTTCGTCCAGCGATTCCGACCGAGTTTCCCCTAGAGCCTCGTTCGGCGCTGCGTCGGGTATTCCCCGTTGCTGGCGAATGGCCTGAATCTGACTTAACGGACGTTCCAGCGCCCGACGCCGAGTGCCGGCCAGGTTTTCGAACCCCTTTTGAGCCAGCTCGAAACGCTTGCCCACCAAGTCCATCTGGGCGGTGAACCGGTCCCACTGCCGGTCAAAGCTGGCCAGCACCGATAGAATCTCGTCCGAAGCCTGTTGAATGGCAAAGTTGTCCAAGGCGTGGCGTATAACGCTCAGAATGGCGAAGAGGCTGATGGGTGAGCAGAGCACCACCCGGTTTTGCAACGCTTCTTCCACCAGCGTTGCCCCGTGCTGTTGGATGTAGTGGAACATGGTCTCGTTGGGGATGAAAACGAGCACGTAATCCAGAGTATTGTCTTCAGGGTTGATGTAATCCCGGCCAATGACTTCTCGGGTGCGGTCTCGCACGTCCCGCAGGAAGGAACGGCTGTACTCCTGGATGTCCGCTTCAGACTCCGCTTCAACCAGTTTCATGTAGTTGGTCAGCGGAAACTTGGCGTCCATGTTGAGCTTCTTGTTATCCGGCATCAATATGGTGAAATCCGGCCTAGAACTGCCGTCGGCAGTGGTGGTCTGCTTGGTGTAATTTACCGACTCTACAAAGCCGATCAGACGGAAAACGTCCTCAGCCATTCGCTCGCCCCATTGGCCGCGGACTTGGGTGTTGGCCAGGATGTTTTGGAGGGCAGAGGAACTGGTGTTCAAGCTGGACAGCATGGTTTCCAGTCGCTCTGACTGCTTGGCGCGGTCTACGTTTAGGTGCTGGATGGCCTCATTAACTCGGTCCATGCCCTGTCGAATCTCGCCCACCTGGTGGCCAAGGGCACTCTCTTCACTGTTGGAGTTGGAAGCTTCTTGAGATTTGAGCAGGCGCAGCATGAGGATGATAGCCGACGCCGTGGATAACAGAGCAACTATGCCGATAATTATTATTGCTACCGTCATGCTTTCCTCAAAATTGTGCCGTCTAGCCTGGCCCAGTTAAACGAGCGACGCTTCTCATAGCCTTGGTTAGCCTGGCCCCGTGAGACGAGCTACCCCTCGCATAGTAGGCCCGCCGTTGCTCATGCGCTTGGCCTGCATCGGTTGTCCCTTGCCGCAATTGGGAATGGGGTTCACTCGCAGGTCGTTGCCCACCGCGTCAATGGACATAAAGTAGTCGCGGCTGTCCGAAGTTATACCGCCGTCCCGGTACAGCCTTCCCAACTGGCCGTTCTTAATCTCATAGACCTTGACCGCGGTGATGCGGAAGTTTTCCCTGGACTCGGCGATCGAAGGCGTACGGTGTCCGTCGATGTAATACCCGTCTTCAACCTCAGATATGATGCTCTGTGGGTCTTGCTCGCCTGCGCCGAAGATGGTGTTGGTCATGCGGATGAGCGGCACTAATTGGGCTTCAGTGGAGCGGGCCGACCCATTGGGTTCTGCCCCAATGATAGCCGCCGTCTGACGGTTATTCAAAAACTCTTCCAATACGCCGTTTCTGA
>CAVODA010000007.1:0-18029 GCA_963694265.1 Dehalococcoidia bacterium | reverse complement strand
AAACCGCTCATGGTGAGCTTCGACCAAGGTCGAGAGTCTCGATGTATCGGACCTGTCGAACCAGGTCTGCGCAACCACGTTCATTAGACAAGCTCAGGACGAACGGGCGACTAGCTCAGGATTAGTGGAGGTTGCTGCGGACAACCAAAAGTGCAAAGCCCATTACCCATTAGATGAGAGCGCTAGTCGGCCATCTCAAATCGTTCGTTCTCGGCCGGTTTGGACCACATGTCGCCAGCGCCAGCCATGGCCGCGGCCCGCTCGGGACTGGCGCGCCAGACGTCGTAAATCTCATTGGAGTCCCAGGTCACCAGTGTCGATATCTTGGTTGGGTCTTCCTGCGAGATAAAGGTCAATCTTTTGCCGTAGCCGGGGGCCTTGCTCTGGGCTACACCGTTGCCGTCCAGCATCTTTTTGGCCTCTTCAACATTTTCCGGTTTTGCCCAGTGGTGAGTCAGTACGCCAATCATCGCTTGGGGCTCCTAATATTCATAATTCAGAAAAGTCGCGATGCCGCTTTATACCTTTTGAAAAGACCGTCTGCAGGTAAAGGGAGCGTCTGCAGGCGCGAGTATATCACTTGTCCGGGCCGTCTTTGACCTTGAGCAAACGCCCAACAACAAACGCAACCACACCAGCGCCAACGCTTAGCACCGCACCCATCTTGGCCGGGTCTTGAAAGGCCGGATCCTCGTAAGCTTTGCCGGCCACAAATAGGGCTACAGTGAGTCCCAGACCAGCGATGATGGCCGCCACCAACAGGTGTTTGATGCCCATACCTTCCGGCAGCGGGAAACCTAGCTTTACGCCAACCCAAGAGAAAAAAGTCACGCCCAAAGCTTTGCCCAGTATCAGTGCCAAGACCACAATCAGCGTGACCTCTGTGATGCTGCCAAAGGCTACACCGGCGTTGGCAAAGGCGAAGAAGAACAGACCAAAGTCCACTGGCAGCTTAAGTTGGTGTTCAAAGTCGTCCAGCGGCGCGTGTTGGTGGTGCAGTTCCTGCGCCTCGCGTCCGGTAGCCACCGGCACTATTTCTTCAAGAACGGCATCCTCCCCGTTGGGGTGGGTGTGCTCAAATTCATGCTCGTCTTCTTCAAACAAACCTTGGGTGGAAATAGGTCCGGGCAGGAACGGGACAATCACCACCAGAGCCAACGCTGGCTCAATGGAAGACTTGACCAGCCCAACCCAACTGAGTCCGCCGGCGATCAGGATGTAGATTACCCAGTGGCGAACGCCAAACCGCCGCATAGCGTAGGCGACAGCCATTCCCGCAACGACCAACAGCAGCCAGGATGGCGCAACCGGGTGTTCCGGGTCCGGGTAGAAGATGGCGATGATCCCCAGCCCAATGGCATCATCGGCCACCGCCAGCAACAGCAGGAAATTGATTGCAGGATGGCCGTTGCCAAAGATGATCCTAGCCACCAGCCAAGCCAGGGCGATGTCAGTAGCAGTGGGGATGCCCCAGCCATTGGCCACAATGCTCAGATCACCCGTGCCGCCGTAAAATATCCAGGCCAGGAGGAAGAACGTTCCAGCTGGGCCAACAACGCCCCCGATTGTTCCCATCAGGGGATTGAACGCCTTGCGAATTGGGTTTAGCGCACCGCCAGGCAGGACCGACTCGGTGATTTCCTTGGTGGCGATACCAAAGAAGAACACCATGAATATCTCATTAATGAGGAAGTGGACGGTGACCGATTTGCCGAAGATCTTGGTATCGTCGCCAAAGATACGGTAGTCGACCATCTTTTCGTAGGCGTGAATATCGATATTGGCAAAGACGAGCCCGGCAATCACGCCGATAATCAGTGGAATGGAGAATTGCTGTAGCAGGTGTATGTGATGGGCGCGGACCAGGTGATCACCTTCGTGTATCTAGAGCCAAATCGTGATTTAAGTTCACAGGTAGGCTCTCAAGTTTCGTGTCTATCTACACCTAGTGTATAAACAGGGTTTCATGCTCCGAGATTATATCACCGAATTTGAGCTTCAAACGAACCACCATCGGGCCTGCTTCCAGGCTCACAGAGGCACCCTTCTAGGCGTGAGTCAAGTTGACATCCCATAGGGGCTTTGTTACTATCACGAGCAGCCCTAACGCTTAGATTTAGGGCTTATTTGGCCTTTTACATCGGCCAGTTTTGGCCAGGAGGAACCAACCGCGGTGGCTTTCATAAATGGACTCAAATGCCGTGAATGCGGCAGAGAATACCCCGCAGAACCGCTTAACGTTTGCGAGTTTTGCTTTGGTCCTCTGGAAGTGGTGTACGACTACGCCACTATCTCTGAAGTTGTCAGCCATGACAGCATCGAAAAAGGGCCTCTCAGCATCTGGCGTTACAAAGACCTGCTCCCCGCTAATGGTGATGATCCAGTAGACATCATGGCCGGTTTCACCCCTCTTATCAAAGCTAGGGGCCTTGGCAAGCAGTTGGGTCTCAACAACCTCTACATCAAGAACGACAGCGTAAACCCTTCGTTCTCCTTCAAGGACCGGGTGGTCTCCGTTGCGGCGACCAAGGCCCTTGAGTTTGGCTACACAACCATTGCCTGCGCCTCCACCGGAAACTTGGCCTGTAGTGTTGCCGCCCACTGCGCCCGCGCTGGTGTCCGAGCCATCGTCTTCATACCCTCCGACCTGGAGCGCGGCAAGATTGTTGGGGCCGCAATCTATAACCCCATTTTGGTTTCAGTGGACGGCACTTACGACCAGGTGAACCGACTCTGCAGTGAGTTGGCTGACGACTATCCTTGGGCTTTCGTGAATATCAATATGCGCCCCTACTACGCGGAGGGCAGCAAGACCCTGGGCTACGAAGTGGCCGAACAACTGGGCTGGAGACTACCAGACCACGTTGTGGTGCCATCAGCCTCAGGTGCCATGTTCACCAAGATCTGGAAGGGCTTCAACGAACTGGCCTGCCTGGGTCTGTTGGACGGCGTGGAAGGCAGCTCCTTTGGCATTGACCAGAACACGGTGCACCACCCCGCAGTAACCACCAAGATGCACATGCAACAGGCAGAGGGCTGCTCGCCCATCGCCTACGCTTGGGCCAACAACCAGTCCCAGGTTATGGCCGTGCGACCAAACAGCCTCGCCAAATCGCTGGCCATTGGCAACCCGGCCGATGGCATCTACGCCATCAAAGTAATTGACAAGTCTCAGGGTTCTGCCTACGCAGTGCCTGAATCTGAAATAGTGAACGGCATTAAACTACTGGCGGAAACTGAAGGTATTTTCACCGAAACCGCCGGCGGTGTCACGGTCTCCGGACTCAAGCACTTGGCCGAATCCGGAGCGATCAAACCCGATGATTTGACGGTTGTTTACGTCACTGGCAACGGTCTTAAGACCATTGAAGCCGTGGAAGAAGTGGTAAACCCGCTGTCTATTAAACCCAGCATTCGGTCCTTCGAAGAAATGTTCCATGGAGCTAAATAGTAGCCGTCATTTAACAAGAAGAAATGTTTGATGGGGCTAAATAACTGGGTAAAAAGCCGGGAGGTGTTCGAGTATGGGTAAGCAGCGTGTAAAGTTCACCTTTGAAGAAACGCTGGTCAAACAGCCGGTAATTTACGAGCTGGGTCAAAAGTTCAAGATTGTTACCAACATCCGCCGCGCAGAAGTTGGCGAGGAAGTGGGTTGGGTGATTTTGGAACTGGAAGGCGATGACCCGGAGATACAGAAGGGACTGGAATGGGTCAGTTCCACGGGTGTTAGAGTTGACCCGCTGGGCGGGGATGTAATTGCTGGGTAGGAGTTGATCCTGCCCTAGCACTTCCCTTTTAACGTTCTAAAAACGTTAGAAGGGAAGTGCTAGAATAAGTGCCTGAACAGGCGATTGAACCTCCAGGAGGGTTTTTCCAGATGAGCGTCACGGTCCGGATTCCCACGCCACTAAGGCGTATGACAAACGGCAAAGATAAAGTAGAAGTAGCGTCCACCGTTCTAGGTGAGCTGGTTGATAATCTGAACTCGGAATTTCCGGGTTTCAAAGATCGTTTGGTTGACGAAGAAGGCGAACTCCGCTACTTCGTGAACATCTACCTGAACGGCGAAGACGTCCGTTTCATGGACGGACTTGGCACCGCCACCAACGACGGTGACGAGATTAGCATCGTTCCTGCGGTTGCCGGCGGCTTCTAAGTAAGCCCAAGAACTCGCGACCCGGAACCCCTCCCGCACAACGCCTGCACTTAATCGGCTAGTCGGCCTGCGTCCGCAGCCAATGTTCTTTCTGTTGCTGCCGCGCCGCTTCATTTGCAGGCTTGTAAGCGGCCATAAAGTCCCTGTGGAAAGAGCCGAACCGGTTCTCTAATATCGCGGCCCGCATTCGTTCCATCAGAGACAACACAAAACGTAGGTTGTGGATGCTGGCCAGCCGCAGACCCAACAACTCCTTGGCCCGGAACAAATGCCGCAGATAAGCGGCTGAATAGTTCTGGCAGGTGTAGCAATCGCAGGTCTCATCCAGCGGGCCCTGCTGTTCCGCATACCGCGCCTTGGAGATATCCACTCGCCCCTCTGGCGTGAACATGCTCCCGTTTCTGGCCACTCTGGTCGGCAGAGCGCAGTCGAACATGTCGATGCCTCTGGCAACACCCTCCACCAAGTCCTCCGGTGAACCCACACCCATCAAGTACCTGGGCTTGTCCTGGGGCAACAACTCCGTCACCTGGCCGGTAAACCGGTACATGTCCTCTTTGTTCTCACCCACCGCCAAGCCGCCCACCGCATAGCCGTGGAACGGAATGGCCGAGATGGCCCGGGCCGACTCATCGCGCAGATTCTCAAATGTGCCGCCCTGTACGATTCCGAACAGGGCCTGGCCGGATGCCGCGCCGGTTGGCGAGGCCTGGTGAACATCGAAACAATCTTGCGCCCAGCGGTGGGTACGGTCCATGGCCTGGCGCACCTCTGTCTCAGTGGCGCCGTAGGCGATGCACTGGTCAAAGCACATCGCAATGTCTGGAGCCAGCCCTTCCTGGTTGGCTGTGGCCAGTTTGGGAGTGAAATTATGCTCGCTGCCATCAATGTGGGACCTGAACTTGATACCATCATCGCTGACTGTCCGTAGCGGCCCCATGCTGAAGGCCTGAAAGCCGCCACTGTCGGTGAGTATCGGTCCGTCCCAGCCCATGAACTTGTGGAGTCCGCCCAGCTTGCTCACAGTCTCCACGCCGGGCCGCAGATACAAGTGGTAGGCGTTACTCAGGATCACCTGAGCGCCAACGCCCCGCACTTCCTCCGGGGTCAGTCCCTTGACCGTGGCCTGGGTTGCCACTGGCATGAAGAACGGCGTGAGCGCTTTGCCGTGGGGTGTAATAAGCTCACCGGCCCTGGCAGAGCTGTCGGTATGCTGTAATTGAAAATTGAACTTGGATTCTGGCATGTGGCACTTGTCCCGCCTGCGACCGGTGGTATTCTGTTTAGGGTAGTCGTGGCAGGCTCGACCTATGGTATCCTCTACACGCTGAACCCTTCAACCATCTAGCAGGCGACCAGCATTATTTAGTCGTTATTAAACTAGCAGGCAATCAGAGTAATTAAACCGCCAGGCAAATGCCCTGACGCCCCACGATGAACGAATTCCTAATCATTTTTAGTGACGATCACTCCTTCCTTTGGGCATTGCTGATAATCGGAGTCATAGGCACCTCCGCAGTAGTTTTGCACTTTTTCTGGACCGCTTTGTTTCGAGCAGTCGACGCTTTACGCGGGCAGCTGAGTAAGAACTCCAAGGGCGGCCACTAAGATGTGGTTCCCAAACGCCGAAGTCGCGGTTAACCCAGTGCTCCTATTGCTACTGGGTGTCATGGTCGGTACCCTCAGCGGATTCTTTGGCGTTGGTGGTGGGTTCTTAATCACCGGAGGTCTGCTGGTATTTGGGGTGCCTCCGGTCTTTGCCGTGGGCACTGGTTTGGCCCTCATCATGGGCTCTTCGATCATCAACACCCTCAAGCACCGTCACCTGGGCAACGTTGATCTCAGATTAGGCATGCTGATGCTCATTGGAACCGTTCCGGGCGTCTTTTTGGCTGAGCAGTTGAACTCCACACTAGAAGAGGCCGGCGTAGTTGGGCCAGTAATCCGCTATGTGTACATCTTGTTCTTGGGAGCTCTCGGCAGTTTCATCGTAAATGACTACTTAAAGGTACGCCGGGCTCCCAAATCAGAAGGTGAAGCTATCTCAACGGCATCACTGGCGCGGCGAGTACAAGCGATGCGCATCCCACCGCATTCCATTTGGCTGCCGGGAAAAGGGAAAGTCCCAACCTACGTTTCTCTGCCGGTTTCCGGAATTGAAAGCCTATCTGTGTTCATCCCGGTTGTGGTGGGTTTCGGCGTGGGATTCTTCGCCGGATTGCTCGGGGCGGGCGGCGGATTCCTCCTCATGCCGGCATTGATTTTTGGACTTGGAGTTCCCACTACCGTAGCTATTGGCACCGACCTGTTTCAGATAATCGTAACCGGGTCTTGGGGGACGTTTATTTACGCAATGTCTCATAACGTAGACCCTAAAATGGCCATCATTATGTTGGCTGCGGCGTCGGTGGGATCACAATTGGGGGCCTCTGCTACCAAGTTTGTTGAGGCGGCACGCATCCGCATCCTCTACGGGATAACGATTCTGGGCGGGGGCGTGGCAGTAGCCTTGGAACAGGTCTCAACCTTCTCGGATAACTTGGAGTTTTTATCAACCGTAGCGTCGGTGGTGTTGCTCGGAATTGCTGGAGCCATGTGTCTGGTCATCATGGGAATGATGATCAAAGCGAAACGCGAGAGCCATGACGGGGACCTAGCCCCGGCTGACGACTAGTTAACCAGGTCGCGGATCGTCTTCTCGACCAGTTCTTCAGGGACATCAGTGCGGACCACCGACCGGCCCACTTCTTCCAGCATCACCCAGCGCTTGGAGCCACTCTGGACCTTTTTATCCAGAGACATACCTTCCAAGATGGCGGCGACGTTCAATCCCTTGGCCGAGGTTGGCAGGTTGAACCGCTCAAGAATAGCCCGCTGTCGATCCACCAGGTCTTGGGAATGCAGTCCCATCTCCTGGGCCATCGTCGCAGCGCCCATCATTCCCACGGAAACGCCCTCTCCGTGGAAGAAGGTGCCGTATTCGGTGGTCGACTCCAGCGCGTGACCAATTGTGTGGCCGTAGTTCAACATGATGCGAATGCCCAGGGTCTCTCGTTCATCCTGGCTGACCACGTTAGCCTTGATGGCCATGCTTCGGCGGATAACCTCGGTTGAAATCTCAGGCTCCACGTTCATCAGGGATTCTGCGTGTTCTTCAAATACGTCCACTAGACTGGCATCCAGGATGAAGCCATGCTTGATAGCCTCCGCCCAACCTTCCGCCAATTCTCTTTTGCCCAGCGTAGATAGGGCTTGAACGTCGGCGAAGACCCCTTTGGGCTGGTAGAAGGCCCCAACTAGGTTCTTGGCCTGAGGCAGGTTGATGGCAACCTTGCCACCAATGGAAGCGTCGACCATGGCGGCCATGCTAGTGGGCACCTGCACAAAGGCCATGCCGCGCAGGTAAGTTGCCGCGATGAACCCGCCCAGGTCGCCCGCGACGCCGCCACCAACACTGATGATGGTATGGCCGCGTTCAGCTTTAAGGCCTGCCAACCAGCTATAGATGCCCTGGGCCAGCTCAAAACTCTTGCTAGTCTCACCGGCGGGAATGATGAAGCAGTGGGCAGCAATCCCCCTCTTCTGAAGCGCGCGCTGCACATTGCGACCATAAAGGTTCATCACATTGGAATCGGTGATTATGTAGGCCGTGTTGGTCAGACCCAGATCCGTAAGCCGGTCTCCCAGGGAATGAATCAACCCCCAGCCAGCAACCACCGGATAGGAACCGCCGCCGTGATGTACTTCCGCCGCCAGGTCTAAGTCCGCCATGTTCAGGTCTCCGTGGTTTTCTTAATTTAAGTGATTTACAAGGATTTCCTAATTAAATATATTGCGGGATTCCAGGCCCGCAAATCTTAAGGACAGCCTGCGCCACTTGGTCCGAAGCTAGGCCGTCGGTCTTGATTTCATGATGGGCCTGAGAGTACACCGGGGCACGCTCTGTCAGCAGTTCTTTGATCCGTCCCAACGGGTTACCCGTTCCCAATAATGGGCGCACCGGCGCGTTGGGGTTACCTCTGGTTATTCGCCAGTGGATGGTCTCCGGTCGAGCGCTGAGATAAAAGACCGTGCCGCAATCAAGCATGACCCGCCGGTTCTCTTCATCCATGAACGACCCACCACCGGGGGCGATGATGCGGCCCGACTCCGAGCAGATGTCATTGACCACTTCCCGTTCCAGCATCCGGAACGCGTCTTCCCCTGAGTCTTTGAAGATCTCAACGATAGGCTTTTTGGCTCGGGCTACGATTTCCTCGTCGGCATCAACTCTCGGCCAGTGGCAGCGGCGGGATATGGCCCGCGCCACGCTGCTTTTGCCCGAGGCCATGAAGCCGACGAGGATTATGTTACGCACTTGGTCTGATTGCATGATTCGCCCTGAGCTCTAACTGAAGTTCAATACGTTGGCGAACTAGTCTGGCAACCGGGTCAGGTGCATCCGTGAACCCATGCTGGTGTCGGTCTCAAAGTACAACACCTGCTGTCCAACGCCGTTGGTGGCGGGCGTATCGGAGACGAATTTCAGGCCGTGGGATTCGCATTCACCGATGCAGGATGGGATATCGCCCACCACATAGCCGACGTGGTCCATAACGTGGTCATCGCCCATGCTGGCAGGATCACCAGGCTCGATGAGTTCCACCTGTACATCGCTGAAATTCACGAAGGCGTTGCGGCCGCCACTCCGAGAAGGGCCACCTCCCAAGAGGCTTCCCTTGAAGTTGTCCACGTAAAATTTGATGGCTTCTTCCAGGTTTTTGACCCGGTAGCCCGCGTGGATGATGCGCTCAATCTCCAGGCCGTCATTCGCCTCTGCGGGAGAGCCTGGCAACTGGGTGATATGCAACTTCACGCCGTTGGTGGTTGAGGAGTCGAAGTACAGCAGTTGATGGCCCAGCACGTTGACGTTGGGTTTGTCAGCGGCAAACTTGAAGCCTCGGGCGGTCAACTCGTCGATCGACTTATTAATATCAGTAACCACATAGCCAACGTGATGCATGGTCAGGATTTCGCTAGAGAGACCAGTCTGGTCCGTAGGCTCCAGCAGTTCAGCCTCGGCGTTGCCAAAGCGCACGTAGGCGTTACGCCCGCCGCTGGGCATGGCATAGCCGGGCTTCAGGGGTCCGCCGCCGGCCTTGACCGCATTGAACGATTCCTCGAACCAGGCAATGGCGCGGTCCAAATCCGGGGTCAGATACCCAATATGTTGAATCTTCTCGAACACAATTTCTCCTAATTATTAACAAAGCAGCTCGACAAATCGCCAAGGCAAATTTTTAGTTCCGGCAGGTACAAATGCCCGCTATGCGGGGCGACCGGGGGCTGGGAAGTAGCCGGAACCAGTGCAGAACTCCACGCGGTTGCCGTCCGGGTCATTGATGAACATGAAGCCTTGGCCGTCGAACCGCACACCGTGGCGCAGGATCTCAAAGCCATTCTCTTTCAGAGTCTCCATGGTCCCTTCAAAGTCTTCAACCTCAAAGGCGTGGTGGGTGTTCTCCGGCTTAACCGGGGCGTCCGGTGTCTCAATCAAGTGCACCATGATGCCGTTTTCCAGTTGCAGCCAGGTAATCTCCGGGTTGGGAACCTGACTCTCAATCTGCTTGATGCCCAAGAGTTCGTTGTAGAACTTCATGGCGCGGGCGGTGTCTTTAACCATGGTTGTTACGTGGTTAATACTTTTCGTTTTAATAGTTCCTGGCATGAGACTCCTATTTGTTAACCGATATTTAATTCCGTGGGTTTGGGTGGGTCAGACCGTTGTTGGTCTCTTTATCATCTGCGCCCAATTATGCCACAAAGCCGTGGTCTTGGGCAGGCACGCCAAGCCCGTGCTACAGGGTGCTGCCCACCGTAACCGTGATCACGCCAAGAACGGTGATACCCACTCCCAAAAACAGCCACTTGGTGAGGTTTTCCATGCGGGAAATAAATATCTGGGCCAGTATTAGCGTGAAGATGGGGTTGGTCGAAACTATGGGCGACACCACAGTCACGTCTGCTCGCTGCAGGGCGAAATAAAGAGCAATGACTCCCGTGGCGGCCGCCAACCCAGAGAAACCGGCGGACAACGCAAACATGGGGTTCCCACTGGACGCTTTAACCTCGCGGATCGTGCTGGCCCCGGCCAAAGGCGACAGCACAATGATCCCGAAGAACAACCCCAAGGCGGAAACCATCAGCGGGGAACCGTATTCTTCAGTTAATTCTTTGGCAATGACATTGGTGCCGCCGTAGGATGCCGCCGCCACCAGAGCCAGGCCAAACCCGATCAACATGCCCCGATTGTTGGCCACGCCTTCACGGATGGAGTTACCCAGGGCCGTGGTGAGTCCGAGTACCACAGTTAGCGTGCCCAGCAGCACCACAAAGTGGGGTCTCTCTCCCGTGAGGGTGATGGCAAAAATAGACGCAAACACCGCCGCAGTACTCTGGACGGCCGCAGTGCGGGACGCGCCGATACGCCCAATAGCCTGGTAGCTGGACGTTCGTCCGCCCAGGAAATTGACCACGCCCAACAGAAAGAACCAGAAAAGCGCCACCGGCGGCAAGTCTTTAATGTCAGAGAATGCAAATACCAGGGCCAAGAACGCCGTGGGGCAGAAACTGACGACCACCGATACCAGCGTGCTGGACAGTGGGCTCATGCCCTGCATGCCTACTCGGGCTAGGATGGCGGCGCTGCCAAACCCAAAGCCAGACAACAGTGATAGCAGTATCGCGTCCATGGACTAGCGCACCTTCAGGTTGGCCTTGCGAGTTATAGCTAATGTCATAGCTGACTGCCCACCACGACTAAGACCACGCCGCAAACCGCCAGCAGCGTCCCCGCAAACAGCTTTCGCGTCACGGTCTCAAGTCTGGCCAAGAAGATATGCGCCAGCAGCAGAGTGACCAATGGACTACTGGCAACAATGGGACTGATGACCACCACGTCGGCTTTTTGCACGGCAAAGTACAGCGCGTTAACCGCGATGCCGGAAGCCAGCCCGGCCATTGCCACAAAGCGAAACGAGTACAACGTTTGACCAAGACTCTGGTGCGTAGTGCGAAGAAAGCCGGTCCGTGTTGCGCTGGCTCCGACCAAAGGCGCGATGACTAAAAGACCGATCAGCATGCTGAACGCAGTGACCATCAACGGCGAGTCGTAGATTTCGATGGCCTGTTTGGCCATTACGTTGGTCGCCCCGTAAGACGCTCCGGCCCCCAGCGCCATTAAGTAACCTAGCATGAAGATCTTGTCGGTCCGCCATCCAGCCAGGATTGAATCGCCAGTAGAGAACAGCAAGCCGCCGACCACACCGGCCGTTCCCAGTGCAACCAATGGATGAATGGTCTCACCAGTGAAAGCCACGGCAAATATGGCGGCAAAGGGCGCTTGGCTGGCAATGAAGAGACTGGAACGGGATGCGCCAATCAGGTTGGAAGCCAAGAAATTCTGGGTTCGTCCGCCCAAAAATGTGATCACACCCAAGCCAACTATCCAGAGAATAGCCTCCTGCGGGATGTTTCCAATATCGTCATACGCAAACGCCAGGACCATGGTGGACGACAAAATAAAGCTGACGAACAGAGAGACTAGAACACCTGGAAGGGGGAAGACCGACTGCATGCCCTGGCGGACCAAAATAGCAGAACTGGCAAATCCAAAGGCAGCGAGTATCGACAGGCCGATTGCCGCCATCGGGCTGGCTAGCCCTGCCTGAAGTTTTCGATGATGGACTCGAATATCAGATTGCCATCGGTACTGCCCAAGATAGCCTCACAACTGCGCTCGGGGTGCGGCATCATTCCCAGCACATTGCCGGCCTCGTTGATGATCCCGGCAATATTGTTGGCTGAGCCGTTGGGGTTGGCTTCAGCCGTTACTTCTCCTGTGGCGTCGCAATAGCGAAAGAGTACCCGGTTTTCTTCTTCAAGCTGAACCAGAGTGGCAGCGTCGGCGAAGTAGTTCCCTTCGCCGTGGGAGACTGGAACGTCTAACAATTGGCCCTGACCGCAGACCCTGGTGAAGGGGGTGTCGGCGCGTTCGGTGCGCAGATGGGTCGGTTGGCAGCGGTATTCCAGGTATTGGTTGGGGAGCAACGCGCCGGGCAAGAGCCCAGACTCGCACAGAATCTGAAACCCGTTGCATATGCCAATGGCCGTTCTGCCGGAGGCGACAAATTTGTTCAGCGCTTCCATTACCGGAGAAAAGCGGGCCATTGCGCCAGGACGCAGGTAGTCGCCGTAGGAAAAACCGCCGGGCAGAATCACAGAGTCAAAACCGTCCAGGTTGGTCTTGTCATGCCAGACGTATTCGGCGTCTTGCCCAAGGATGTCTTTTACCTGATAGTAACAATCGGTGTCACTCCAGGTGCCTGGAAACACCAAAATCCCAAATTTCATGTTATTAGACCGACCACGCTTCTATCCTAGTTTCGATCCTAATCCCAATCCCTATTTCTATAGGGAATTCAGATATTCAGTAGCCATTTCATTGACCACGGTACCGTCTGACTTGCCGCGAACCTGGGGCATGAGCTTACCCATCAGTTTGCCTTTGTCCTTAATGGAGGTTGCGCCAACTTCTGCGGCGGTAGCCTTGATGATCTCAGTCAATTCATCAGTGGACATCTGGGGTGGCAGGAACTCTTCCAAGACTACGAGTTCCGCAGCTTCTTTCGCTGCCATAACGTCGCGTCCGCCCTCTTCAAAAGCCTTGATGCTATCGCGCCTATCGCTGGCCTGTTTTGTGGCCACATCGATAACACCGGCGTCGTCAAGTCCTTTTTTCTGTTCTTTTTCAACTGCAAGAACCGCGTTCTTGAAGAAACGAAGGGCATCCAGGCGTGCCTGGTCTCTGCTACGCATGGATGCTTTGATGTCTTCTTCCAGTTTTTCTCTGAGGGTCATGATGAAAACCAGTCCTGTGCTATCACCCAATATTTTTAAAATATGGGCGGATTTTATCTGAGGCTGTCTGGCCGCGCTCTTATTCTACTCTCTAGAACGGGCGTGGCGATTATAGTTGGCGTCGAAATTTAGTATTAATCCGAGTTTTTCGGAGAAAAACCGTGCAACAGTTGTGTATTTTGCCGTTAATCGGTCAGAAACTGAATATGACTTCTGTAGTGTGCACTCCCTTCCCCATAGAAAATGATTTTGCTATAATCTTGTTGCTCTTTCCCGTTACTGGGGACGAGTATGTTTTTTTGTAAGGCGGGCTATTAGGAATGCCGGCATATGCCGTAATTGGCGGCCAATGGGGTGACGAAGGCAAGGGGAAGATCATTGATTACCTTGCCGGAAGTGTTGACAGCGTAGTTCGTTATGCAGGCGGTAACAACGCCGGGCATACCGTAGTCAACGATAAAGGAACTTTCCAACTGCATCTGGTTCCATCAGGAATCTGTTGGCCAGATGTCTATGGAATCATAGGTAATGGCGTAGTAGTAGACCCGGATGTGCTGGTCGGTGAACTGACTGAGATTGCATCTCGGGGTATTGATACATCCAAGCTGTTCATCAGCGAACGCGCCCACGTAATCATGCCCTACCACGTTGTCCTTGACCGATTGGAAGAGGAAGCCAGGGGCGAATTTGCCATCGGCACCACTGGCCGAGGGATTGGGCCTGCATACATGGACAAGACCGGTCGTATGGGCATCCGTGTGGGTGACCTACTGGACTGGGACGCACTTGTGCCCATGGTCACGCAAATCTTGGAACACAAGAATGCCCTGATTACCAAGATTTACGGCGGTGAACCGCTCCTACTGGATGACGTGCTAGCCAAATGCCATCTCTGGGCAGACCAGATTGGTCGCTATGCCAAGGCAACCGAGCAACTGGTACAAGACCTACTGGCCCAGAACAAGAATATATTGCTGGAGGGCGCCCAAGGCACCCTTCTAGATATTGACCACGGGTCCTATCCCTACGTCACGTCTTCATCACCGTCCATCGGTGGTGCCTGCACCGGATTGGGGCTAAACCCTCAAGCCATCAAGGGCGTGCTGGGCGTATTCAAGGCCTACTCAACTCGGGTTGGCAGCGGGCCCATGCCCTCTGAAATCCCAGAGCACGAGGCTGACGAGATCCGAGAAAAAGCCCACGAGTTTGGTGTAACCACCGGACGAGCAAGGCGCATCGGCTGGTTCGACGGCGTGGCCGCAAAATACAGCCAGCTGGTGAACGGGTTCACCGGAATAGTGCTAACACGGCTGGATATCCTGGACGACTTTGATTCGGTCAAGGTCTGCATCGGCTACAACGTTGACGGAAAACGGATAGACCGCTTCCCGGCCAACACTGGGTTGCTAGCTCGCTGCACACCGATTTATGAGGAACTGCCCGGCTGGGATCAGCCCACCGCCAGCGCCACCGAATTGTCACAGCTACCGGCCAACGCTTTGGCCTACGTGAAGCGTATCGAGGAGTTGGTTGGCTGCAAGGTGCAGATCATCTCCACCGGCCCAAGACGCGAGGAGACCATCCAGGTGGAACCAGTCTTTACGTAAACGGAATCAGGCAAAGTCCAAAAGTTTAATAAGAAAAAGGCCTAGGCGGTTTTCACGCCTGGGCCTTTTTTATCTTCCAGTGTAGGGGCTGGTTTCTAACCTGCCCTGCCTATCCACCAACCAATCTCTAGGAGTAAACCCGACTCCGGATGACCGCCAACTTTACCTCGGATTGTCTCTGCCACTCGAACTTTGATTGACGAAAAAAGGGCGGGTTAGAAACCCGCACCTAAAAATCCCAGTTTTCCAATCGTAAGTAATGTACTTAGACTATCTGATCGCTACGCTGAAACCGGCAGGTCAATGTGGAATTCTTCCAGGAGTTTGTTGACCTCAGCCATGACTTTTTCACTTGGGGGCACCATGGGCAATCTGGGGCCGCCCACCTTGATGCCAACCTGGTTCACGGCGTATTTGACCGGGATCGGATTGGACTCGGTGAACATGCCAAGGAAAATTGGTAGCAGGCGGCGGTGCTCAGAAGCCGCGCCCTCTATGTCTCCCTCCAGAAGCAGACCCATCATGTGCTTGATCTGGTTGCCAACAAGGTGAGACACCACGCTGACCACGCCGTATCCGCCCATCGACATAATCAAGAAGGTCTGGTTATCGTCGCCGCTCCAGACTTTGAAGTCGGGACCCGCGCCGCTGATGATGCGGGAGATCTGGTTCATGTCGCCGCTGGCTTCTTTGGTGCCGATGATGTTGTCGATCTGGCTCAGCCGAATCGTCGTCTCATCGGTCATGTTCACGCCGGTTCGGCCCATGATGTTATAGACGATGCAAGGCAGGTTGGTCTTGCCAGCAATCGCCTTGAAGTGCTGATAGATACCCTCTTGCGGGGGCTTGTTGTAATAGGGCACAACCAGCAGCAGTCCATCAACGCCTTGTCGCTCCGCTTCCTGGCTGAGCTCAATGCTCTCTGCAGTGTTGTAAGTTCCGGTGCCGGCAATTACCACGCCCTTTTCGCCCACCGACTGTTTGACCTCACTGAATAGCCGCATCTTTTCGTCAGTGGTCAGGGTCGGAGACTCGCCGGTGGTGCCAGACAGCACAACGCCGTCGCTGCCGGAATCTAGGAGAGCGTGGGCCAGTCGCTTAGCCTGCTCAAAGTCGACCGCGCCCTTCTCATCAAAGGGTGTAACCATCGCTGTGAGTAGCCTACCTATCTCTGGCATTTCCGCCTCCTGTCATCGCCCCAGTCATCGCTCCCGTCGTTTCCTACGACGTTTTTCACCAAGAAGCATCTGAGCTTGGAAAGTTTTTGCATTATACCCGTGAAAACCTGATATCGCACCTTCTCGGTCCAGGCAAGAAAAAACGGCCAGAACCTGGCCGTTCCAGGCCTTGGCCGTCTATGCGAGCAACCAAAACGCCCCTATGGGGCCTTAGCTAGTCACTCCACTGGTGTTCTTCGGCTTCAGGCGGCCACGGGAGACCAATTCCTCTGCAATCTGCAGGGAGTTGAGCGCCGCTCCTTTGCGCAGGTTGTCAGAGACAATCCACAGTACCAGGCCGTTGGGATGGGACATATCCTGGCGGATGCGTCCTATGAACACATCATCCTCGCCCGCCACGTCCCAGGGCATAGGGTATTCGCCAGCCGCAGGGTTATCGAGCACCGTTACGCCGGGCATAGCCTTGAGTAGCGCGGTCGCTTCATCCGCCGGCATCGGACGCGTGAACTCTATGTGTACCGACGCTGAATGGGAGATATAGACGGGTACGCGCACACAGGTAGCAGAGATCTGTATCTCCGGTGCGTGCAGTATCTTTTGGGACTCCTGCCGCATTTTCTGCTCTTCAAAGGTGTAGCCAGACTCCAAGAACCGGTCAATCTGAGGCACAACGTTAAAAGCGATCTGGCCTTGACCAGACTTGCTGGTGAGGGAATCAGCGTTGAGCAGCCTTTCCGACTGCTCCCGCAGGTTGGCCATTGCCCCGCCGCCAGCGCCGGAGACCGACTGGTACGTGTCAGCCACGATACGTTTGATGGGGTTTACCTGGTGCAGCGGGTGGGCCGCCATCACCAAGGGAGTGGTTGAGCAGTTGGGAATAGATATTATTCCCTCGTGCCACTCAACATCGGCACCGTTGACCTCTGGCACCACCAGCGGCACATTATCTTCCATGCGGAAGGCAGAACCATCATCGATGACCACCGCTCCGGCAGCCACTGCGGCCGGGGCCAGTTCATGGCTGACCGCAGAGTTGGCAGAAATAAACGCCACATCAACATCGTCAAATGAATTTACCGTGGCTTCTTCGACAACAAAGTCTTGTCCGCCCACCTTGATGGTCTTACCCGCAGACCGGCTGGATGCCAGCAACTTTAGCTTGGGCAAGTTGGGATAGCGGGTTTCTACGATGCGGAGAAATTCGGCGCCCACCACCCCGGTGGCGCCAACTACGGCGATGGTTAAATCCTGCACTGGTGATTCTCTATTTACGGTAAAATTCGTGCCTAAAACGGTCTTTAACGTTGGTTAAATACCAAGCACGTTCTCCAAGCCTATCACAAGGCCAGGACGGGTCACAACGTCGCGGATACAACGCAGTACGCCAGGCATGTAACAGCTCCGGTCCAGGGTGTCGTGGCGGATGGATACGGTCTGCCCAGCAGCGCCAAAGATCACCTCATGGTGGGCGCTCTTACCCGGCATACGGATGCTGTGCACCGAGATGCCGTTATACTCGCCGCCCCGGGTGTTGGCCAGGTTCTCTTTCTCGGGCTGGTTGCGAGTGAACTGCTTGTTCTCCCCCAAGCTGCGCATCAGGTTCAAGGCGAACCCGGATGGCGAGTCTATCTTGGCCTCGTGGTGGGACTCGATGATGTCCACGTAGTCGAAATACGGGGCTGCTTGCTCGGCCAGTTTCTTGAGGACAATGGCTCCCAGAGCAAAGTTGGGCGCGACAATAATGCCAATGCCGTTGTCGTTGGCCAAAACCTCAAGTTTTTGTAGCTGCTCGTCTGAGAAACCGCTAGCGCCCATGACAATGTTTATCTTGCGGGCTGCAGCTTTGGCCGCAGCATCCATGGCCACAGCAGCGTTGGTCAGATCCAACATCACCTGGGGATGGGTCTGTTCCAGCAGGGCTTCCAAATCTGTGGAGAGTGCTATTTCGCCGGCGGGTGTCTCCATCGTCGCGCCCCGGTTTTTCGCGCAGGTGCCGCCAACCAATTCCAAGTCATCTTCTCGGCAGACGGCTGCTACGGCCTCAATACCCATCTTGCCGGTGATACCACTGATTACAACTTTTGTAGACGCCATGAATACTCCTTTTAATACACTAAGAACCAAGGGTTCGATAATCTGGAATTACCCTCATTGGCGGTGTGACACCGACTGCCGGCAAACGCACTTAAT
>CAVODA010000006.1:0-18147 GCA_963694265.1 Dehalococcoidia bacterium | reverse complement strand
AAGCCACCCAGCACGCCTATCAATATCAAAGCCCGTGTTTCCGGACCGAGCAGGTTGCGGCTTTCAGAAAGGCCTGCCAACAAGCCAATCAACAGGCAGCCAACTATGTTTACCGTCAAAGTGCCGTGGGGCAGTGAAAGAATGTGGAGGCTGTCCTGCACCCAGTTGGTGACCAAATAACGCATCACAGCGCCAATAAAACCGCCAACCCCCACCAGTAAGACTAACAACAATCTAGGACTCCTCCAGACGATAACAGGTCAGCGCTAACTGGCGAATTACACGCTGCATGTCTGTGAACCCAAGTAACATGGTCTGTTCTTTGCCATTGAAGCCAATTTATCGGTTGTATTGTCATTAGCTTAGCCGTTGACCATTTTAGTGAATTCATTGTTGGGAATCATTTTTTCATCTTCTTGATGAATGGTTCCCAGGAAGACAAAGCGAGTTTGGTATAGAAATCGCCAAGCAGCTTACGTCGCACCAGACATGCTTCGGAGATTTTCCCGAAGCTCTTGGTTGAACAAGCCATGCCTGGACTCTCGCATCCGTTTCACCAGATTCATGCGGGAACCCAAGCAAATTAGGGCCAGACGACTATTCTGTAAAACGCGGTGAACCGTGTCGAAGGGAGAGCATCTACAACATAAAGATGCAGCAACAGGGTATTTCCATGCCTGAAGACGACCAATGGGACGCCCTACGGGATATTGTGGTCGGAAATGCAATGACTACGGAATACCCCAGTGTCCACCCAGAAGCCACTCTCCACGATCTCAATGAGTTGTTCTTAGAGTCTGGTCACCACGGGTTTCCAGTGGTGGATGACGAGCAAAAACTGGTTGGAATAATCACTGTATCAGACCTTAAATTGGTCCACCCGAACTCCACGCAAGCGGTGGCAGATATTGCCACATCCGAGGTCGTTGTCGCTTATCTTGACCAGTCTCTCCACGATGCATTGGCACAGTTTTAGGGCCGAGACGTGGGCCACATCCCAGTGGTTGAACGTGGGAACCAACGCAAGCTATTGGGGATGGTCCGGAGGCACGATATTATCCAGGCTTACACCGACAGCACTAGAGAGAAATAATCCTGCCAGAATGTCATCCGCCCTATCACAGCAGTCTCCCAGTCTCCGTTGACCCCTGATGCCTGCCGGAATACAATCCGGCGTGTCTCTTCCCAACCTCAATATTAGGCTCAGGCCTAGGCCCAAGCCCAACCCGGAGTATATCCATGCCCGACACCCTAAGCCGTTCCTACGCCCGTTTCGTCTCTTCACTCAGTTACGACCAGTTACCGGACCAAGTGGTGGACAAACTCAAGGCGTCGGTCCTCCACGCCATGGCGGTTTCTCTCATCGGCGCCAAGACCCACCACGGAGAGTCGGTCATTGCCCTGATCAAAGAAGAGGACTCCAAACCGGACGGCGCGACCATATTATTTGACGGCACCAAGGCCACTCGGGGCGGAGCAGCCTTCGCCAACAGCAAACTGATGCACGCCACCAACCAGACAGACTCGTACCGGATGCTGATCCACCCCGGCCCCTGCATCATCCCAGCCGCCCTGGCCACCGCAGAGCTAACGGGCGCGTCTGGCCAGGAGTTCATCACCGCATTGGCCGCCGGCTACGAGGTTGAATCACGCATCGCCGGTGACTTTATCCCCACCACTCAGGCACGCGGCTTTCGCTGCAGTCCAGTCTATGGAACCCTGGGCGCAGCCATCACCACCGGCAAATTGCTGGGCCTGGATGAAGACCAGCTTGTCACCGCATTAGCCCTGGCCTGCACGTTTGCTGCGGGCACCACGGAAGGCCCCCGCGTGAGCGCCAGGGAAATGATGTTCCACGAGCCCCAGGCCACCCGCGCCGGCGTCACCGCCGCGCTCCTGGCTAGGGAGAACTTACGCGGCTCTGAGACCTGCCTGGAAGGCGAAGCCGGTTTCTACAATGCCTTCACCGGCAATAACCGAGGCGAACTGATTTACCCGTTCACGGAGAACCCCGGAGACCCACCCCCGACAACAGACCTAGCAAAAACAATTGAGGGACTGGGATCACGCTGGGAATTGCTCCATATCACGCCCAAGATCTACCCCACTGCGGGCTACAACTGCCCTGTGATTGAACTCACCACCAGGGCGCGAGCCAACAACAACATTGCCCTAGAAGATGTGGAAAGCATCCACGTTGAGATGAACTGGCTAGAGACATCGTATCCGTCGCCGGCATTCCCCAACGAAGACCGTTCCATGCCCGGTGTGGGCAGTACCCACTATTTCATCGCTTACACCTGGGTTCACGGCAGCTACCCGCCGCTGCGCCAGCGTCTGGACCCCGGCTTGGGCGAGACCGAAGCAGAGCGGGCTGTCATCGGCCTCCAGGGACGGGTTGAGGTGACTGGACACAAAGAAAGGGCCAACTTTGCGCCCAAGATAACCATCCGCACCAAGTCCGGTGATGTGTTCACCGACGAACTAGATGGCAACGAACTGAAATGGGACCTGGCAACCGAAACGGCAAGGTTCAGCGCATTGTTTGATGACATGCCCTGGCCTCGCGCCCAATTGGACGGCCTGGTTTCGATTGTGAGTAAATTAGACGAAGAATCGTCCATTGCCGGGCTGATCAGCACCTGCGTACCCGCCTAGAACAACCACTCAGATTCTATTCGAAGAAAAATCAGGGGAGGCCCAGCAACATGAATCTCTCACTTGAGGGCAAGATTGCCATCGTGACCGGTGGCAGCAAGGGAATCGGTAAAGCCACGGCGTTGTCGCTGGCCCAAGAGGGCGTGGACGTCGCAATCTGCGCCCGTGGGATGGCTGATCTCGAAGATGCCGCCACAGAGATTAGGGCCGCCACAGGCCGCAACGTGCTGCCCCTACAGGCGGACATGGCCGACCCAGAGGCCATCAAGAAGATGGTGGCAGCAACGGTGGCTGAGTTTGGCGGCGTAGACATACTGGTCAACAACGCCGTCAATTCCAAGGCTGCGCCATTCATGGAACTGGCCGACGAAGACTGGATGAACCACATCAATGTCAAAATCATGGGCTACATGCGCTGTGCCAGAGAGGTCATTCCCCACATGCAGACACGGGGCGGTGGCAGGATCATCAACATTGGCGGCATGGCGGCTCGTTCTGCCAACACCCTGGCCAACAGCAATGGCGTGACCAACGCCTCTGTTTCAAACATGGCGAAGAATCTTTCAGACTCGTTCGCTTCCGATGGCATCTTGGTCAACTGCATCCATCCGGGCACAACCAGGACCGAACGGCAAGACCGGAGCCTGCGGGCGCGAGCAGACCACGCCAGCATCTCCGTGGAGGAGGCTGAGCGCAGCGCCGTAGCCAACATACCTATTGGCCGCATGGTGGAATCCAAGGACATCGCCGACCTGATTGTATTCTTGTCGTCTGAACTTGCCGGTGCGATCACGGGCCAGACCATCGCCGTTGAGGGTGGCGCAGGCCGGGGCATGAACTACTAGCCGGTTTCGCTATCACACTTTGCATCTGATAGGGTCGAACCTGCATCCAACCAACGAGTTGGTGTTCATTACGCGTACTCCGAAATTAACGTCTACCGCTACCAATGCGTCGTGCCAATAGATAAGTCTTATATTTCCCGAACAACTTAAGGAACAAATAGATGCTTAATCCGGGCAACAAACTTGGAACAATCTCTCGGGAGTTCAACCTACGTACTTTTCTGATCTTGGCGCCCTTGTTGCTATTGTTGGCAGCGGCCTGTTCTTCTGACTCAGACGACCCAATAATCTCCAGCGAACAGGAAGCCGGAGGCCCGGAGTATTCCGGCACAATCATCACCACAGACATGGCCGTGGGCGTGAACCGGTTGTTATTTGGGGTGACTGACCGTGAGGGCATGCCAATAATCTCAGATAATGCAGATGTGGGTGTTTACTTTTTAGTTCCAAGGGAAGACGCCAGAGAACTACGGCAAGAAATCACCGCAGATTTCATAACCTGGCCTACTGTGGTTGGTGGGGTTTTTGGAGTCGAGGTAGACATTCCCGTTGGCGGAATCTACGAACTTGACATCAATTTCACGTCTGGAGACGGCATAGAAGTTTTCGCCCAAACTAGCTTCTTGGTAAAAGACGAAGCAGAAACCCCAGCCATTGGCTCACCCGCCCCGGCCAGTGTGACCCACACCCTCGCCGACGCTGAAGACATTAGCCATATCACCAGCTCACCTGAGCCAGACCCGGAGCTTTATCAACTATCCATTGACGAGGCATTAACGCAGAACAAACCCTTGGTAATAGTGTTTGCCACGCCTGCCTTCTGCGTCAGCGCAACTTGTGGGCCTCAGGTGGGAGAGCTAACCAAGGTGAAGGCCATTGTGGGAGACCAGGTGAGCTTCATCCATGTTGAGGTTTTTGAAGACCCCCACCTGATAGAAGATTCCAGGCCCACTGGCGGTTTGGTGCCGGCAGTATTGGAATGGGGACTGCCCACAGAGCCTTGGGTGTTCATAGTGGATAAAGAGGGCTTGGTCAGCGCCAAGTTTGAGCAGTTCACAACCGCAGGCGAGATCGAAGCCAAGCTGCTGGAGATTCTCTAGAGGGTTTACCCGCCTGCTTCTTCAGCGTCGCGGACGTCGGAAGCTATAAGCTGGCCACCGATTTCCCGATAGGTCACCTGGATTTTTACACCCAGAGCCTGGTGTTGCCTCAAGTGACCTATGCTGATTCCAACAGAACCAGAAGTTGTGAACTCCCAAACCTGACTATCGGCATCCCGGACAATGAGCAATTCGATTTCCTCTATGTTTCGAGCGGTGGCATCAACCACCCGTCCGACTACAACTTGCTCGCCGGTATCCCCGCCACATGCCACTGCAATCAGCAGAAGAGCCACACTTACCGCAGTGATTAGCGTCAGGTTCTTCATTTTCGCTATACCAATTAACTGAACTTGAAGACTTTAACGGCACCCGCTGCAGTAACCACTACCCATGCGCCCATGGCCGCCAGATACGGCCAGGTTTCCCAGATTGGTTCACTCTCAATGGCAACTTCGCGCAGCGCAACCAGCATTGGTGTCAGCGGTAGTGCTTGTGCCACTTCAGGTAGCACCCACGGCAGCGCGGCCGTGGAGAAGAAAGCCCCGCCCAGAAACATCATCGGCATGGCCACAGCGTTGCCCATACCTGATGCCGCTGCAGGTGACTTGGCCCAGGCCGACAGGATGAAACCGATATTCAAGAATACGACACTGCCCAACGCCGTAATTGCCAAGACCCAAAATATGTTGCCATAAACGTGCCCGCCAAAGACGAAGACACCCAACGACAGAATGATTCCCGCCTGTACCAGGGCCAGCAAAACGTGGGCGGTAATCTCAGCGGCAAAAAATTTCCAGATTGGAAGAGGGGTCACCAACAGTCGCTTTAGAATCGACTGGTTCCTGAAAGTACTGATCCTGACGGCGATTGAGATGATGGAATTCATCATGATGCCCAACCCTAAAAGGCCGAGCAACACGTTGTCAAAATAATCTACCTCCGGCACATCAATCACGTCCGCCATGAGTAGTTCAGCCGGAACAACCGGACCACTGGCAGATTGAATCTCCGAAACCAGGTTTCGCACAGCACCGTCCACCAACTGATTCCGGTCCGGATTGCGCGTGCTGTAAACCAAGTTCACTTCAGTATTGATAGTCGGGTCGTCAAACGATGCTGGGATTACTATCAGGTAACCAAGATCACCGGTGGCTACTTTGTCCCGCGCCTCGCTGAAGACCAATTTCTCAGACTCAAGCTCCAAGAATTCAATTTCGTTGAGCCGTTCAAGGAGTAGTTCAGAATTGGGACCTTCAGACTCGTCAATTACCACCACATCTGCGGAACCAACGCCGTTGACGTCAAATAACCCAAACACAACAACCAACATCAGGGGGAAGAACAGAGCCCAGAAGATTGCTTGACGATTGCGCGCCATCATTTTTATGTTGGCCAGGGTTAAGGCAACCATTGGTTAGTCTCGTAGCTCAGTGCCGGTCAGTTCCAGGAACACATCTTCCAGAGTAACCGGGGTAATTTGAAGGTTTTCCAGACCGAGACCTGTCTTAGCGATCTCGTCTAGCATGGATCTTAGGGCCGAGGGGTTATTTGCCAGGCGCAAAAGGTAGGTATTCTTCGTTGAGCCGTTTTCGCCTTCCTCCCCTGCCGAGTCGTCTTGTTCGCCGGATTGGAGGACTTCTACGCGACCGTTCAAGGCTTCCAATTGAGCCATGGTCATTGGCCGATCCATAGTCAACTTCACTGCGTAGCTGGCTTCCAGCTCATTGACCAAGTTCCTGGGGGTGTCAACTGCCAATAGCTGGCCGTGGTCCATGATGGCCAGTCTGTTACAGAGGAGCTCAGCTTCATCCATTGAGTGAGTGGTGAGGACAACGGTAACCCCGCGTTGGTTAACCTCTTTGATGAGGCTCCAAAGGTTACGGCGTGCCTGGGGATCTAGACCTGTAGTCGGTTCGTCCAAAACGACCATTTCAGGGTTGTTGACTAGGCTGGCCGCCACTGCAAATCGCTGCTTTTGGCCACCGGATAACTCGCCAACGCGACTGACGGCTTTGTCTGACAAGCCCACCTGTTCCAGCAGAGTGCCAGGTGCGGTTTTCTTGGGGTAAAAGCTGCCTAGAAGGGCCAAAATCTCTGTTAGATTTAGGTAATCGTAGTAGGCGGAGGCCTGGAGTTGAACTCCAATACGTGCCTTCACCTCAGATGTTTTGGACTGTATATCCAGTCCTAAAACACTAACTCGGCCTTCCGTTGGTTTCTGAAGACCCTCAATGATCTCCAACGTAGTAGTCTTGCCAGCCCCGTTGGGACCCAATATCCCGAAGACTTCACCACGTTCAACAGCAAAAGTCACCCCGTCTACCGCGGTGAAAGTACCGAATCGTTTAACTAAATTTTCAACTTGGACTGCAGGCTCCATAATAGCGCAGAAAATCATATCACAGTCTGGGCCAGAAACTGACAACCAAGGCCCAGGAATTAGGACAATACAATCATATCTTGGGGAGCTCTAATCTTCCAGGCACCAACCAGTTTGGTCGTGCGTGACCAGGCACGAATTTCATTGACATCAATTTACCCCTATGATAACGTTTGGTCGCTGTGGCAAGACATTCCAGCCCGAATAAATAATCGATTACAACCCGCTAAAAACACTGCTGAGTTTGTGCCGGTGATAACATAACTTCACCATTCAACTCCCAATACTCACCAGGAACCCATCAGGAATTCAATGAGACCCAGCAACCAACTTTTACACACTTATTTCCACGCCTCATATATGTGTAAAACAGGTAATTTCGTCTGCCGTGACGAGAATCCGCGGACTTGGCTCTAATCATGGAACTAAATCAGAGCAACCGGTTTCACAACTGGTTCAGGGGCATATCTGCATTCACGGTTCTGGCAACCTTTGCCCTGGTGATCTTAGGCGGAGTGGTCCGGGTTACCGATTCCGGCCTTGGCTGTCCCGACTGGCCAGCCTGCCACGGCGGAATTTTCCCACCCCTTGAAACCAAGGCAATCATTGAATACTCCCATCGGATAACAGCATCGTTTCTGGTTGGCCCGCTAATACTGTTCTTATTCATCGCTTCCTGGATGCGGTACCGGCAGGAGAAATGGGTCGTGGTTCCAGCCTCTTTGGCCTTTGTCCTGGTCATAGCCCAAGCCATTCTGGGTGGTGTAACCGTGCTGGCTGAGCTTCCCGGCGCAACCATCATGGCCCACTTAGCTGTGGGTGAAACCCTGGTTGCGGTACTCGTACTTCTTGCGGTGGTCTCCTACCGGGGCCCTCTCAGCATCAAGATACCTGATTGGGGTGTGGGCAAGGTCCGTAGATTCCCTGTCCTGGTGGTGATTGCCGGAGTGGCCGTGTTCATACTCCTGCTATCAGGCTCGTATGTGACTATCACAGGGGCCTTTGGTGCCTGCACAGAGTGGCCGCTTTGTAATGGTGACGCCTTCCCGGAATTTAGATTGCAGATGAACCACATGTTCCACCGCTACGTTGCCGCCGTGGTCGGGCTGTTTGTCCTTTACAGTCTTCATCTAGGCTTTAGAGGCCGGACGCAGCCTATCGAAATTAGAATCCTTTCGATGTCGGCCGTGGCTCTCTTTGTTACCCAGGTTGTGGTGGGTGCGTTCGTAATTTGGACAGACTTTGGCCAAGACGTGCGCGCACTGCACTTAGCGATGGCCACTGCTGTGTGGATTGCTGTATCAGCGTTGGTCGTCATGACATTCTCCAGTCCCGGCAGTCGGTGGAGCGGAGCTTCTAATGGCTGAAAGCACGGATTCCGGACAATCGATGGTCAATAATCCGGAAGATAAGCCGGATATTAAGTCTGGAACAGATAGCCCTGGTGGCATTAAGGGTCTGTTCAATGACTATGTAACCCTTACCAAGCCGCCGATAATCTCGCTGCTCCTGATTACGGCCATTGGCGGCATGTTCTTGGCTGCAGAGGGGGTGCCATCTCTGACGACCTTACTCTTGGTCTGCGTGGGCGGCGCACTGGGAGCTGGCGGGGCCAACGCCATCAACCATTTCTTGGACCAGGACATCGACGCCATGATGTCTCGGACCATCAAACGCCCGGTGGCCAGTAACCGAATCCCGCCGATGCATGCGTTGATTTTTGGCATTGCGCTAAACGTGGGCGCGTTCTTTGTTCTTACATACTGGGTGAACCTGATTGCGGCCGTGCTCACCCTGGCAGCCACCCTGTTCTACGTGCTGGTCTACACCGGCTGGCTGAAACGAAATACTCCACAGAATATTGTCATTGGCGGCGCAGCCGGAGCCATACCCCCAATGGTGGGCTGGGCAGCGGTCACAGGCAGTGTGGACTTGCCCGCCTTGTATCTATTCACCATTGTCTTCTTTTGGACTCCGCCCCATTTTTGGGCCCTGGCTCTGATGATCCAGGACGACTACAAAGAAGCTGGAGTACCCATGCTACCGGTGGTGGTGGGCGAAGAACGCACTGTACAGAACATTTTCATGTACAGCCTGGCATTGATTGCTCTGACCATATTGTTCACAGCTTCCGACGCTGTCGGCCTGATCTACCTGGGGTCAGCGCTAATCCTTGGCGGATTTTTCCTACACCTGGCTTGGAAATTGAAACGGGATTACAGCCTCCGCAGGGCAAAACATCTTTATCTTTACTCTTTGCTATATTTGGCACTTTTATTTGCGGTAATGCTGGTAGATAGCGTTTTTTACTTTTAAGGGGCTCAACCTACTGTTTTAGGCGTATCAGTAATGCCCTTACCAAGGCTAAAATGCGTTGACAGGCCACTTGGGGCTGTGATAATGTCGCCAAGGTTAGTGAAATTTGGCACACACACGCTCAAGTAACGGCTATTTTGAGAGCAATAAAGCCTTCAAAAATAGACCACCCCAAGGCGTGGTAGCCAGGCTAAATAAAACCCCGGGGAGTCAACAAATGGGGCTGTCGCCCTTCCGACGGGCAGGATCCCTTCCCATGCAATCCTCTTCGAAATCTAATCAACCCACAGGACGCCGCAGAAGTCTGAAGAACCGTTCGGTTCTCTTCGGTCTAATGGCGGTTCTTTTCTTGTTTGCGGTTGGTTGTTCCAAAGACGGTCAGTCAACCTGGGAAGCGTTCGGCCCTGTCGCACAAAAGCAATTAGACCTATTCAACGTCATTCTATGGGTCATGGTCGCCGTCTTTATCATGGTCGAGGGCGTACTTGTTTACGCTATTGTCCGCTATCGCCGACGCCCAGGAGACGCCAAGCCACCACAGATTCACGGTAATACTACGTTGGAAATAGTATTGACCATCATTCCTACGATTCTAGTGCTAGGGTTGGGAATCTGGTCAGTATTCACCCTCTTCGAGCTCGAAAATCCGCCTGAAGACGGCCCAACGCCGCTCCAGGTAAACGTTACCGGCCACCAGTGGTGGTTTGAGTTTGAATACCCCGATGCGGGCAACGGCAAAAAGATTATCACCGCCAACGAGATGAGAATCCCGGTTGATCGGCCAATCACGATTAGTCTGGAGTCGGACGATGTGATTCACAGCTTCTGGGTTCCCAAGCTCGCTGGTAAATTGGACATGATTCCAACTCACATCAATGAAATGTGGTTACAGGCTAGCAGAGACAAGCTCGAAGAAGACTTGCCTGTTACATTGTTTGGCCAATGCGCTGAGTTTTGTGGCCTTGCCCACGCGCTGATGCGTTTCCGCGTCACTGTCATGGAACAAGATGATTTCGATTCCTGGGCGGCAGGCTATGGTCCGCCCCCAGAAATTTCAGACAAAGCGAAAAAGGGAAAGAAATTATTCGCAGAGAACTGCACCCTTTGTCATACGATTGACGGCCCTGATGACCCCGCTCTTTCAGCCAGTCGGCTAACCGGTTTCTTAACTGGTGGAGACATCACTCCCGTCCCAGCACCGAACCTAACTGACCTTCGAACTCGCCAGACGCTGGCGGCAGGTATAACAGACTTGACCGAGAGCAATCTGCGAGCTTGGTTGCACAATCCGGAAGACATCAAACCCGGGAACTATATGTCGGAGCGCGCGGTCTTGTATCAAAACGGTTCGGCAAACCTCACCGATGATGAAATCGATTCCCTTATTGGGTATCTGTTAGACCTGCGGTAGATTCTACCAATAGGAGCAAAGACCGCGGCGTTTTCTTTGGCTTAGCCAGAGGAAACCCCGGACAAAGCAAGAGATGGCAGCGATAACCGGCGTAATTCCACGACCAACAAGCTATGCGGGCATATGGGGCTGGATGACAACAGTCGACCATAAGCGTATTGCCGTGCTTTACGGCGTAACCGCATTCATTCTCCTATTAATCGGAGGCCTGGAAGCGGGCGTCATCCGGATGCAGTTGGCCTCAGCCGACAATGACTTGGTCGGTCCTGGCCGCTTCAACCAGATGTTTACCATGCACGCCACCACAATGGTGTTCATGGTCATCATGCCGCTATCAGTCAGCTTCTTTAACTTCGTAATACCATTGGCCATTGGCGCCAGAGACGTGGCGTTCCCAAGGCTAAATGCCCTCAGCTTCTGGATTTTCCTGTTCGGCGCAATACTCATGAACGTGAGTTTCCTTGTTAACCAGGTTCCGGACGCCGGTTGGTTCTCATACGCCAACCTCACAGAGAAACCTTTCAGCGTCAACAGAGGACTCGACTTCTGGGCCATCGGTCTTTTGGTCATGGGTACTTCATCAGTTGCTGGTGCGCTGAACTTCGTTGTGACAATAATCAACTTGCGTGCGCCGGGTATGTCCATGATGCGTATGCCAGTCTTTGTTTGGATGACCTTGATTACATCCATCTTATTGGTTCTGGCCTTCCCGGTTATCACCGTAGGGTTGATTGAATTGGTCATGGACCGTAACTTCGGTACTCACTTCTTCATCCCGACTGAAGGCGGTGACCCGGTCCTTTGGCAGCACCTGTTCTGGGTGTTTGGCCATCCTGAAGTGTACATTCTGATTCTACCTCCAATGGGTATCGTCTCAGAAGTGTTACCGACGTTCTCCAGGAAGCCGCTGTTCGGCTACCCATTCATCGTATTCTCCGGAATAGTAATCGGAATCATGGGTTGGGCGGTATGGAGCCACCATATGTTCACCGTGGGTCTAGGCCCAGTGGCGAACTCGGTCTTCACGATTACCACCATGTTGATTGCGGTACCAACCGGCGTGAAGATTTTTAACTGGATTGGAACGCTGTGGAGGGGCTCCATCGAGTTCTCAACATCTATGATGTTTGCCCTTGGATTCGTAGCCCTGTTCATCGTTGGTGGACTGAGTGGCATATCCCATGCTGTGTCGCCATCAGACTTCCAGCAGCAAGACACTTATTACATTGTCGCCCATATCCACTATGTACTATTTGGCGGATCAATCTTCGGTATCTTCGCTGGTATCTACTACTGGTGGCCGAAGATAACCGGCAAGATGCTCAATGAAACAACAGGTCGGCTGCACTTCTGGCTGACATTCGTCGGAATGAACCTAACGTTCTTCCCAATGCACTACCTCGGTCTGAATGGCATGCCCCGCAGGATATACACCTACTCTGCAGAATTCGGCTGGGAGAACCTAAACCAGGTAGCTAGCATCGGCTACGTCGTTCTGTTTGTGGGCTTCTTGGCCTTCCTCTTTAACGTCTGGCAGACCCGCAACTCACGCAAGGTTGGCCATGATCCGTGGGACGCCCCGGGTGTTGAGTGGAGCATCTCTTCACCGCCCCCGCCGTATAACTTTGCTGAACTACCTCAGATTGAGGGACGAGACCATTACTGGATTGTGAAAGAAAATGCCGAGGCCGCCGGAACCCCGATTACGGGACCGGAAGCCCTCGTTGACGAAAGCACTATCCATATGCCCAGCCCGTCTTACTGGCCGATATTCACGGCGGTTGGCGTGGCACTGATCGGCGGTGGGCTTCTGTCCCACTACGCCCTCAGCTTTGTTGGCGGAGCCATAGCCATGATTGGTATAGTCGCTTGGAGCAATGAGCCCGCAGCCGCACCCAGCGAGCACCACTAGGAGACTGAGAACGTGGCCCACGCAGCAGAACACGAATACACAACCACTGGTTTAAGTCACCGGAAAATGCTCATGTGGGTGTTTTTGGGGTCGGACTGTCTTTTCTTCGGCGCCCTAATTGCCACCTACATGGTCTATCGCGGCCAGAGTTTGGTCGGACCCTATCCAGTTGACATCATTGATGTCCCGCTAACAACCATCAGCACCTTTGTGTTGTTGATGAGTAGCTTTGCCATGGTGCAAGCGTTATCGGCAACTCAGGCTGATAATAAGAAGGCACTCGTTACGTGGCTGCTGGTTACAGCGGGGCTCGGGGTGATCTTCATTGGGTTTCAGATTTACGAATTCAACGCATTCAAGAATGAGGGCCTGACCCTAGGCGGAAACCTATTCGGTGCCACATTCTTTACACTCACTGGCTTCCACGGCGCTCACGTGACCCTGGGAATCATCTGGCTGTTGGCCATGGCTTACATCGGATCCAAGGGTCGCTTGGGTCCCAACACAGCTCTAGATGTTGAATTGCTAGGCCTGTACTGGCACTTTGTAGACATCGTTTGGATTGTAATTTTCACGCTGCTGTACCTCATCGGCGGGTTCGATGCTGGCCCAGCGTCGTTACCAGGCGGATAAAACCCATCTCGTACCGGACTGCATCAGGAGTCCTTAAGAAGTAATATGGCCCACGAAACCGAACATACATCTAACCACCCATCATTCAATCAATATGTAGTTATCGCGATAATTCTGTTTGCGATTACTATTGTCGAATTCGGAATTATCTGGGATAAGATTGGTATCGAAGACGATTTGGGTGCCGCCGTAATTCCCATATTGATTGGTCTCTCGGCGATTAAGTTCGCCATCGTAATCATGTATTACATGCACTTGAAGTTTGACCACCGGCTTTTCGGGACCGTCTTCGTATCTGGTCTGGTACTGTCATTTTTAGTTGGTGGAGCATTGCTCGCGCTCTTTATCAGTTTTGACGGCGAGCCTCGGGAATATGCGATAGCCAACGCCGTCCCTTACGAAGGCCATGAAGCGTCGGAAGCCGCAGAGGGTCATGAAGATGCGGACGCTGGCTCCGATACACCGGTAGCCGCCGGACCTGTGGCACTGGCTGTTGGCGCAGTAGGCGAGACACTCGCCTTCAGCGAAACTAGCATTACCGCGACATCGGGTTCTGAAGTAACGATTACTTTCGATAATCCTTCATCCAATAACCAGCACAACCTGGTTATTGTCCAAGACGGAACCAAAGACGCAGTTGCCACAGACGGCACCACCGCCGGTCCCGCCAACGACTGGGTAGCACCGGGCGATGCTAGAGTGGTTGCTAACACAGCGTTGTTGGCTCCGGGAACATCCGGTGATGTGACCTTCACAGCACCAGCCCCAGGTACCTATCAGTTTGTCTGTACCTTCCCAGGACATAACTTCACCATGTTTGGAGACTTCATAGTCAGATAAACCTGTTAAGTCCACACTTAATCAAGTAAACAAAAAGACCCTCTTGGTTCACAGGAGGGTTTTTTGATTTACCGGGTACTATTTATTTCGATGTGCATCGGGCTGTATCCGACTAGCCGGCATATCCTTTCATGAACCCATCTTTGACTGGCTCAATTATCCTTTCGCCCATATGCTTAGCTGCCATCTTGAGTCCTTGTTGCGCAAAAAGCAGATCCCGTGATGTAATCTCCGATTTGGATGACGCGCCCAGTTTTTCGGCATACTCCAACAAGAACCGATCCACATGTGACTCATCTTCAGCCATGCTTCTAAAAACTCGGTACATCGGCAGCGTCCGGACGAAGTTATTCACCTCATCTCGGGTCAATTCAGGGTGTTGGTCCAGATTCAGCGAGATGCCAAAATCAATCAAACGACAGCCGCCATTTAAGGCGACTAAAAGATGCGAACGACCTCTGGGGTCGGAAAAGGTCACATCGTTGTAGTAAATGTCAGCCTGATGCAATTGACGGAGCATTTTGCCCACTTGAAAGCCAATATCGGCCAAATTGTTGTCCGTCTGCCGGTCTTCGGGTAATTCGGTGAAAAATGTCCCGGAAACAAATTCTTCAGTCAAGTAACCCGGCAACGTCTCCAACTGGACCGGCCCAACTCCGATCTGCCCGGCAACTAGAGCTAGCTGGTCTTCCTTGGCGCTCTGTAACGGCTTGATAACAATTGCCCGGTCGGCAAAGGTCAATGTCACCACCATCCCTCTGGCGCGGCCGGAAAATGCCAACTCTGGTAGGTCCGCTCCGGACCGCAGCCGATCGAACACCTCAGGGAAAAACGCATAACGGGAGAGCGCCTTCACCGTTGGGTCGGCAGTAAGACGCAGAAACAGCGGCATCTCCAGGTCAAATAACTTCCAGAAGGGCGGCATATGCTCTGGAACGGGCATCCCCGGCGACGGCCGCATGGCGTCAATCACTTCCTCGGGCGGCTTTGGCGGTGAAGGTGCGATGGCGCGACGAATGACCGCCACTTCTTCAGGTGAATAATCCAGTGGCATCAGTCTTCCAGAAAATGCCAGCCGTCGGCATCCACCTGCAATATCCTCTCTCGGACCACTGCGTCAGCGTTCAACATTCCATAGATATGGGGGTAAATCTCCCCGGACCGGCTTGGTTCTTCTTTAAGTGGCGAAGTCAGCTTATCCAGGTCCACATCCAGCACCAGGAGGTTTTTGTCACCGGGATAAAGTCGCGCGGAGACCTTTAGCAACTGGGGAATATCCTTGGAACAGTGAATGAACCCCTCTTCCGCCAAGCTCGGCGGGGCATACTCGCCGGTGGGCTTGGCAGTCTCCCAAGCGTCTTTGTAGGTCAGGTGAAAGATCAAAGCCATTGATAATACTCCCTGGGTTACCTGAGTTATAGGCGGTCAGTCGCAAACTTACGTGGAAAATTGTACCGCAGAACCGGCGGTGTTAGGATGGTACCCGCAAACAAACGGGGAGGTCTTCCAGTATGCGTGGCGAGATACACGAAGGAACCGGACTTCAGTACGTAACAATGGTACCGGACGAGTACACCTCAGGTTCTTCATACCCTCTGGTGATCATGCTTCATGGGTTTGGTGCCAATATGCAGGATTTGGCAGGCCTGGCTCCGGTGATTAACGACACTGGTTATGTCTACGCCTGCCCCAACGCACCAATCCCCTTTCAACTTGGGCCAGGGCAAACCGGGTTCGGGTGGATGACACCCCGCGGCGGCGGCACCTCAGAGGAGACTGCCAACTCAGTAAAACTGGTGGGCGATTTTTTCGATGCTATCTTCGAAGAATTCAACGTGACGCCTAGAAACGCGCTGCTGTTGGGCTTCTCCCAGGGCGGGGGAATGACCTACCGATGCGGACTGAATAGAGCCGACAAGTTCGCCGGTCTAGTTGCCTTGAGCGCCACCCTCCCCGAGCAGGACGAATTGGCTGCCGGACTGCCGGAAGAACGCACCCAGCCCATCTTCATCGCCCAGGGCAGGCACGACCAGATGGTCTCCGAGGATACCGCACACTCGGCCAAAGCGTTTCTGGAGAGTAACGGTTACAGTCCCGATTTCCATCTCTACGACATGGGTCACGAGATCAGCAACGAAGTGCTGCGAGACCTAATTCCCTGGGTTGCCAACGTACTCCCGCCCAAGGTCTAACAGAACACGCCAGACTAGAGATCAGTGTCGTCCTTCCAGGAGATTATCTTGTCGATGGAAATCTCGATTAAAACCATCCGCTGTTGCCCTAGTAGCTCCTTAGCAAATTCAGCCCCCCGAATAGGCCCATCGTAGAGCAGGCACATCCGCTCCACAATGTCGTCTAGACCATCAGATGTCACCCTGGCTTGGCCCTCCAACAGCAAGTAGGACAGTGGCCGCTCTGGAGTGGCTATGGACAAAGCTACGGCCGGGTTCTGTTTGATGTTTTTAACCTTCACCGTGCTGGTGTCGGCCATGACCCAAGCCCGTCCTTTAGCTCCGGCCGCCTGGTCCCACAAGAACCAAACGGGTGCAACGTGGGGCCTTCCCCTCGGACGGACGGTTACAAAGTGGGCGATTCTCGCCTCGGACAGAAATGCATGTTGTTCATCTTGACTGAGTCTGGCCATGGGTTTTCTCCGTATAATCTCAGGTACGGGACTGGCCTAATATATCAGCTTGGTCAATCACACTCCTACTGGAGCTTCGCATTCATATCAAACCCTCAAAATTCCTAGCATTTGCCCTTGGCTTGGTCACCCTGTTGGCCATTGCTTGCAGCAGCGCATCCACACCAAATGGCCAGACCACCTCCGAACCATTGGTAACCCTGCCGCAAGACGAAGCACCCCATGACGCAGGCATTGAATGGTGGTACTTCAACGGTTTATTCACCGACGATCTGGGCCAGGAATACAGCTACCACTACGTAACGTTCCAGAATGAAGCTTCAGAAAATGTCGTGCCACACCTGTTACAGGCCAGCTTGGGCGTCCATAGCTCCGGCAAGCACCTGACGGGCGAGAAGATAATCCTAGACACTCTCAATCCAGACGCTGTGGGTGTGAATGTGGCGATCAACGGCTGGGAGATGCTGGGGGACGGCGAGTTCTACAGCTTGGAATTTGACCTAGACGAATACGCTTTGGACTTGAAGGCCATCCCCGTCCGCCCGCCAATACTGCACCAGAACGGGCTGGTAAACCTGGGCCCCGCCGGTGACACGTTCTATTACTCCCGAACCCGCCTGGACACCACTGGCAGCATTACCGTGGCTGGCGAACAGCGAGAGATCACCGGGGTTAGCTGGATGGATCACCAGTGGGGAGACGTTATCGGCCAACAGGTTGGCTGGGACTGGGCCAGCGTCCAACTGGACGACGGCAATGACTTGATGGCGGTTATGGTCTGGGATCCGGCCAACAGGGCACCGTTCTCCGGGTATGCCACGCTAGTGTCACCCGACGGCACAACATCGACCCTGGAACAATCTGATGTGTCCATCACTTCTATCGAAACCTGGACCAGCCCAGCCACCGGAATTGAATATCCCAGTGGCTGGAAGATAGACATCAGTTCCCTGGAATTAAGCCTGGAACTAGAGCCGGTGCTGGTGGACTCAGAGTTCGCTGGCAGCCGGTACACTCCAGCAGCATATTGGGAAGGGGAAGTCCGAGTGGTTGGAACTCGCCAGGGGAAAGATGTGTCTGGTAGGGGCTTCGTGGAGTTGGTTGGCTACGATCCCAGCCAGTTGGGCGGCCCGGAAGACCCGGCCCTGTACCCGGGACGATAATCAGGATGCGAACAGCCCTTTAATAACCTCGGCAACACGGGCTTGTTGCGCTGGAATGTCGTCGGGCTGTACCGGGATGGGCAGGGCGCTGAGCTCAGCCAGCACTTGACCCGAAAGCAGCGCAGTTTCTTCCTCAGAGAGAGCCCATTTGCTGGCGATGTCTATTGCACCATAAAGCACTGCCTGGCGAAAGCCGTAGTCGGCCACGGCCCGATTGGCTATGTCGATTAACTTGTCCATGA